>DASUPQ010000656.1 GCA_036280995.1 Actinomycetota bacterium
TACCCATTTCGGTCGATGGACCGACTGGAGGAGCAGGCCATGCCCGAGACTACCGATGCCACGTTCCACCTACCCCGGCCGACGTCAGGTCACAGCCAGATGAGCGCTGCGGCGAGCTTGACCGTGGCCAGGTAGTTGCACGCGCGCTTCTCATAGCGAGTGGCGACCCGGCGGAACTGCTGAGCCGAGTCACGCAGCGCTCGACCCGTTACGCTCGGCATAGACCGCCCGGTCAAAGCCCGACCGGCGGCGCTGATTGGACCTGGTGGGGATCACTGCGCCGATCTCCCGGCGGCGCAACTCCGCCCGCACGCTCGGATACGAGTAGCCCTTGTCGGCGGCCAGCCGCTCTGGCCGCTTGCGCGGCCGACCCCGTCCGGGACGGCCGGCCAGGCCGGACCGCTTGACCGCCCCGGCATCCAGCAACGCTGGCAGCAGCGGGACCTCGTGCCGCTGCCCGGCAGTGACCAGGACCGCCAGCGGCCGCCCACCACCCTCGACGCAGGTTCAGCTTGCTGCTCAGCCCGCCGCGACTGCGCCCCAGGGCCTCATCCTGCGGCGGTGCGCTTCCCCCTTGCGGTCCGCCACGCTCGGCTGGCGCCGTGCGCCGGCGGCGTGCGCCGGCGGCGTGCTGGTGGGCGCGGACCACGCTGCCGTCCACGTAGTGGACCAACCAGTCCAGCTCGCCGAGGACATCGGCGCGGTGGGTGACCTCGGCCAGCCGCCGGTCGAACACGCCCTGGCGAAGCCAGCGGCAAAAGCGGCTGGCGACCGTCCGCCAGGGACCGAAGGAGTCGGGCAGGTCCCGCCACGGCGCGCCAGTGCGCAGCAGCCACACGATCGCTTCCAGGATTTGGCGGTGGTCCTTGTTGGGCCGGCCGGTGGGTAGGGCGTTGCCGGGGGCAACAGCGGTTCGAGCACCGCCCATCGCGCGTCGGTGAGTTCACCCTCTTCTCTGGCCATAGGCCCGAACCTATCAGGTCAGACAGCCCTCAAGCCTTTGCAACACGCCCTAGTCCGCCGGCATGTCGAGGCAGCGCTCAGGCACGCCGACACCGACCGCAACGTGGACACGCGTTGGACAAAGATGCTCGCCCACAGCCGGACCCGGCCAGACTTGGTCGGACACACGACACGGCCCCTGACCTTCGTTCGTGCAGGTCAGCGGCCGTGTTGTCGTGGTGCTGGATGGTAGCCCCGACCGGATTCGAACCGGCGCTACCGCCTTGAGAGGGCGGCGTCCTAGGCCGCTAGACGACGGGGCCCTGTTGCGCTTGTTGCGCCCTTGCGCTGGGGTGCCAGGACTCGAACCTAGACTAACGGGGCCAGAACCCGTCGGGCTGCCAATTACCCCACACCCCAGGGATCGTGGGCCGGTGGCCCACGGGCTCGGGCATCTTAGCGGCCGGTGGCCGGATCCCTCAACCGGCCAGGGCGGCGGCCCGGTCCAGGCGGGCCAGGGAGCGGGGCTTGCCGAGCAGCTCCATGGACTCGAACAGGGGCGGGCTGACCAGGCGGCCGGTGACGGCCACGCGGACCGGCTGGAAGGCGACCTTGGGCTTGAGGCCGCGCTCGGTCTGGAGGCCCCGGAGGGTCTCCTCGATGGCGGCGGCCGTCCACGGCTCGAGCTTGTCCAGCCGGGCCGCGGCCTCGGCCAGGAAGGCGCGGCCGTCCTCGGTCAGGGCCTTGGCCGCGGCCGCCGGGTCGAGCTCGACCTCGTCGGTCATCAGGAACCCGACCATGCCGGGGACCTCGGTCAGGTGGTTGACCCGCTCCTGGACCAGCGGCGAGGCCCGTTCCAGCAGGGCCGGGTCGGCCTCGGGGAAGGCCTCGGCCTCCACGAACGGCCAGGCCCGGGCGGCGAAGGCGGCCGGGTCGAGCTGGCGCAGGTAGTGGCCGTTGAGGGCGTCGAGCTTCTTGACGTCGAAGGCGGCCGGGTTGCGCGAGACCCGCTCCAGCGAGAACACCCGCTCCAGGTCGGCCAGGGTGAACAGCTCGGTGTGGTCGTCCAGCGACCAGCCGAGCAGGGCCAGGTAGTTGACCATCGCCTCGGGCAGGTAGCCCTCCTCACGGAACTGCTGCACCGACATCTTGTCGCGGCGCTTGGACAGCTTGCGCCGGTCGGCCCCGACGATCAGGGGCAGGTGGGCGAAGGCGGGCGGGGTCTCCCGGCCCAGGGCCCGGAACACGTGCACGTGCAGGGGCGTGGACGGGAACAGGTCCTCGCCCCGGATGACGTGGGTGATGCCCATGTCGACGTCGTCGTAGACGGCCGAGAAGTGGTAGGTGGGGACGCCGTTGGCTCGCAGGATGACGAAGTCGGTGAGGGTGGCGTTGTCGAAGGGGACCGTGCCCCGGACCAGGTCCTCGACCACCGTCTCGCCCTCGTCGGGGAGCCGGAAGCGGACCGCCGGCCTGCGCCCCTCGGCCTCGTAGGCCCGAACCTGGTCGGGCCGGAGGTGGCGGCAGTGGCCGTCGTAGCCGGGCGGCAGGCCGTGGGCCGCGGCCGCCTGGCGGCGCTGCTCCAGCTCCTCGTTGGTGCAGTAGCAGAGGTAGGCGTCGCCGTGGGCGACCAGGGCGTTGACGGCCGCGTGGTAGCGGTCGAGGCGCTCGGTCTGCACGTACGGCCCGTGGGGGCCGCCCCGCTGGTAGCCCTCGTCCCAGTCGAGGCCGAGCCAGCGCAACCCGTCCACGATCCCGGCGGCGCTGTCGGCCACGTTGCGCCCGGTGTCGGTGTCCTCGATGCGCAGCACGAACTGGCCGCCGTGACGGCGGGCGAAAAGGTACGAGTACAGCGCGGTCCGCGCAGTGCCGACATGCAGGAAGCCGGTCGGCGAAGGTGCAAACCGGGTCCGAACGCGCTTGCTCATGCGACGAATGCTACGCGAGTTCGTTTGGAGGCGGCGCTTCGCGGTAAGGTAGGAGCCCCCCAGTTCCACCGCTCCGCCCTTGGCACCGCCGTACCCCCAACGGTGAGGAGGCCAGTGTGTCCGCATCCGAGGATGCTTCAAAACACCTGCGCGTCGCTGTGGTCGCGCCGCCCTGGTTCACGATCCCGCCCGACGGCTACGGCGGCATCGAGGCCATGGTCCACTGGCTGGTCGAGGGGCTGGCCGCCCGCGGCCACCAGGTCACCCTGATCGGCGCCGGCGACTGCCGCACCAGCGCCAGCTTCCTGCAGACCTACGAGGAGCCGCCGGCCGCCCGCCTGGGCACCCCGTTCCCCGAGATCGTCCACGCCCTCCAGGTGGACGAGCATCTGGAGGCGCTGGACGTGGACGTGGTCCACGACCACTCGATGGGCGGCCCGCTGACGGCCAGGGCCCGCCGGGCCCCGACGGTGCTCACCGCCCACGGGCCCGTGGTGGGCGAGCTGGGCCAGTGCTACCGGCTGCTCAGCCGCCACCACCCGCTGGTCGCCATCTCCGAGTCGCAGCGGGCCAAGGGCCCGCACCTGCCCTGGGCGGCCACGGTCTACAACGCCATCCCGGTCGACGAGTACCCGTTCGAGACCGACAAGGACGACTTCGTGCTGTTCCTCGGGCGGATGAGCCCCGAGAAGGCACCCGACCTGGCCATCAAGGCGGCCCGGGCCGCCGGCCGGCGGATCGTGGTCGCGGCCAAGTGCAACGAGCCGGCCGAGCACGCCTATTTCGAGGAGCGGGTCCGTCCCCTGCTCGGCCACGACGCCGAGTGGTACGGCCACGCCACCACCGAGGAGAAGAAGAAGCTGCTGGCCAGGGCCGGCGCGCTGATCTTCCCCATCCAGTGGGACGAGCCGTTCGGGATCGTGATGGTCGAGGCCATGGCCTGCGGCACCCCGGTGGTGGCGCTGCGCGCCGGCTCGGTGCCCGAGCTGGTGGTCGACGGCCTCACCGGCTACATCTGCGACCGCCCCGAGGAGCTGCCCGCGGCCATCCGGCGGGTCGACGCCCTCGACCCCAGGGACTGCCGCCAGCGGGTGTCCGACTGCTTCGACGTGCCGGACATGGTCGACGGCTACGAGCAGGTCTACCGCCGGGCGATGGCCCGGGCGGCCATGGCCGTCGCCTGAGCGAGGACCTGGCAGCGCAGGATCACGCCGGTGTCAGGATGGTTCGGCCACGACCTCGTTGGCCAGGACGCCGATGCCCTCGACCTCGACCTCGACCCGGTCGCCGGGCTCCAGGGGGCCGACGCCGGCCGGGGTGCCGGTGAGGAGGACGTCGCCGGGGAGCAGGGTCATCACCTGGGAGACGAACGACAGCAGCTCGGCCACGCCGTGCTCCAGCTGGGAGGTGCGGGCCTGCTGGCGGACCTCGCCGTTGACCAGGGTGTGGAGGGCCAGGTCGCTGGAGTCGAGGTCGGTCTCGATCCAGGGGCCGAGGGGGCAGAAGGTGTCGAAGCCCTTGCCGCGCGTCCACTGGCCGTCGGCCCGCTGCAGGTCGCGCGCGGTGACGTCGTTGGCGCAGGTGAAGCCGAGCACGGCCTGGATCGCGTCGGCCGGGGCGAGGCGGCGGACGAGCTTGCCGACGACCACGGCCAGCTCGCCCTCGAAGTCGACCCGGCCGACCCCTTCGGGCCGGACGATCGGGTCGCCGGGCCCGATGACCGAGGTCGACGGCTTGAGGAACAGCACCGGGGTCGGCGGGACCTCGTTGCCCAGCTCGCGGGCGTGCTCGGCGTAGTTGCGGCCGATCGCGACCACCTTGCTCGGCAGCACCGGGGCGAGCAGCCGCACCTCGCCGACGGGGACGCGCTCGCCGGTGTACTCGAAGGCGCCGAACGGGTGGGGGCTGATCGGAGCGACGGTCTCGTCCTCGTGGACGCCGAAGCCGACGTCGCCCTGGTGGCTGTAGCGGACGATGCGCATACGGTCCCTTCAGGCGCGGAGGAGGAGGGCCTCGAGGGTGAGGCCGGTGCCGAAGGCGAGGGCCACGATCCACTGGCCCGGCTCGACCTCGCCGCCGCCGAGCAGCTGCTCGAGGATGAACAGGACGGTGGCCGAGGAGCGGTTGCCGCCGTCGGCCAGGACCTCGCGGGAGCGAGCGACCTCGGCGTCGCCGAGCCCGAGGCGTCGCTGCACCCGGTCGACGATCTCGGGGCCGCCCGGGTGGACGGCCCAGTGGGCGACGTCGGCGGTGGCCAGGCCGTGGGGCCGCAGCAGGTCCTCCACGAGCCGGCCGACGCCCCGCTCGACCAGGGCCGGCACGCGGGGCGAGAGCCACATGCGGAAGCCCTCGTCCTCGACCAGCCAGCCCATCCGCTCCTCGCTGCCGGGCACGGTGACCGTGGCCGAGCCGACGATGGCCGGCCCGTCGCCGCCGGCGCCGACCAGGGCGGCCGCCGCCCCGTCGCCGAACAGGGCCAGGTAGACGGCGTCCTCGCGGGTCCGGGGCGGCTGCACGTGGAGGGTGCACAGCTCCACGCAGGTCACCAGGGCGCGGCCACCCGAGGCGGTGGCCAGGGCGGCCGCCGTGCGCAGGGCCGGCAGGGCCGCGTAGCAGCCCATGTGGCCGACGGCCAGGCGCTGGACCCGGTCGCCGAGCCCGAGGTCGTCGACCAGGTGGACGTCGAGCCCGGGGCCGCTGTAGCCGGTGCAGGTGACGGCGACCAGGTCGGTCACCTCGGCGGCGGCGGCCGGCCCGGCCCGCTCCAGGGCCCGCCGGGACGCCTCGGCCCCGAGGCGGCGGGCGGCCGGGACGAACTCGCGCATCCGGTCGGCGGTGCTCCGCGGCCGGGTGTACCAGGACGGGTCGACCACCGAGGCCCGGCGCTCGACCCCGGAGTGGGCGAACACCTCGGCGAAGGACGGGTCCCAGCCCGGCTGGCCGGCGAAGAACTCCTCCACGATCTCCGACTGCTTGAAGACGTAGTGGTCCGGCATGGCGGTGCCGAGGGCCTGGACACGGGCCGTCATCGCACGCCCTTTCGGTAGTGCCCCAGGTAGGAGGCGCGGCGCCCGTTGCCGACGGTGAAGGTGGGGACGTCGATGCGGCGGGTCAGCAGCCCCCGGGCGACCGTTCCGGGACCGACCCGGGGCGCCAGGCCGGTCACCGCGACCGGCTCCAGGCCGGCCCCGCGCAACAGCCGGTCCAGCTCGGCCGGGCGGATGAACAGCCGCCAGTCGTGGGTGCCCCGCGGCACCATCCGCAGCACCTGCTCGAGCCCGAACACGCCCGTGAACCACGACCAGAAGGTGCGGTTGACGGTGTCGAACATGAAGCTGCCGCCGGGGGCGAGCACCCGGGCCAGCTCGGCCACGGCGACCGGCAGGTCGGGCAGGTGCTCGAGCACGTCGGCGGCGACCACGACGTCGAAGCTGCCGTCGGCGAACGGGAGGTGTTCCAGCCGCCCCTGGGCGGGCCGGAAGCGGGCTCCGACAGCCCGGCGGGCGACCCCGAGGCTGCCCAGCGAGCGGTCGACCCCGGCCACCTCGGCCCCGGCCGCGGCCAGCTCGCGGGCGACCAGCCCGCCGCCGCAGCCGGCGTCCAGGACCAGCCGGCCGCCCAGGTCGCCGAGCTGCTCCAGATAGAAGCCGACCCGGGGCCGGTTGATGGCGTGCAGGATGGCCGCCGGGCCGGCCGGGTCCCACCACAGCTCGTCCATGCCCTCGTAGTACTCGTTGTCGATCGAGCACCGCGCCGGCGGCACCGGCCGGGTCCGGTCGATGGTCAGGGCGGGCGCTCTCAAGCGGGACCACCTGGAGGAGTTGCCGACCCGAGCTCGACCCGGCCCAGCCACTGCAGGGTGGCGTCGTGGGAGGGGGGCAGGAGCAGGCCGGCGTGGGCGTCGCGCAGCAGCCGCTCCAGCGGGCCGGTGCGCAGGTAGCCGCTGCCGCCGGCGGTCCGCAGGGCCATGGTGCAGACCGCCAGGGCGGTCTGGCAGGTGAACAGCTTGGCCCCGGCCATGCGGCCGTAGTGGGTCACCGGGTCGGGGTCGGGCGGCCGGGCCACGGCGGCGAGCAGGGTCGCCCGGGCCGCGTCCAGGCGCATGCGCATCTCCCCCACCGCCTGCTGCACGCCCGGCAGCTCGGCCAGCGACGCCCCCAGGCCCTCGTTGCGCCGCCTGGGCAGCCCCTCGGCCACGTGCCGGAAGGCGGCCTCGGCGGCGCCGAGGAACACGCTGGCGAACGACGGCCACGACCAGTGCGACCCGGTCAGGAAGCTGACCGCCACCGGGAAGCCCTGGCCGACCACGTGCTCGGGCGCGATCTCCAGCTCGTCGATGGCCAGGGCGTTGCTGCCGGTGGCCCGCATGCCCATGGCCTTCCAGTCGCCCAGGACCCGCACGCCCCGCTCCGGCCGCGGCACCAGGAACCCGATCGGCTCCCGGTCGCCGTCGACCTCGACCGCCGCCGTCAGGAACAGGTGGGTGGCCCGCGGCCAGCCGGTGAAGAACGTCTTGGTCCCGGACAGCCGGTAGCCGCCCCCCGGCAGCGGGGTCGCGGTGGTGGCCTGGTACCACCAGTTCCCGCCCGACTGGGGCTCGGAGAAGCCGCCGGCCAGGATGGCCCCGTCGGTCGCGACCAGCTTGAGGAACGGCTCCACCCGGTCCCGGAACCCCTCGGCCAGCAGCCCGACGCCGTGCAGGTGCATGTTCACGGCCAGCGCGGTCGCCGGGTTGCCCTCGGCCAGCCGGCTCTGGGCGCCGACCAGGTCGAGCGCGCCCGCTCCCATGCCGCCGAGCTCGGCCGGCACGGTGATGGCCGTGTAGCCGGAGGTGACCAGGTCGTCGAAGTCCTCGTGGCAGAACGCGTCGGCCTCGTCGTAGCCGGCGGCGCGGCCGGCCAGGGCGGGGACCAGACCCGCGGCCAGGTCGACGATCTCCTGCCGGGGCTCGGTGGGTCGCGATGGATGCTGCATGACTGCTCCTGGACGAGGACGCTCGGCCGTGCCTACCCCAACAGCCTTCCACGAACCCGCCGCAAACACGAACGGTGCCGGCCCGACTGCCGGAAGTGGGTAGGCTCGTATGGTGCACGATCGGCTGTTGCGGCTGCTCCAGGACGCGGCGGCAGGGTCGCCGCCGCCGGCCGACGGGCTGGTCGAGGTGTGGGCCCCGCCGCCCGGGGCGGTGGACGCGGTGCTGGCGTTCACCGCCCACCACGTGGTCGCGGCCCGGGTCGACCCCGGCCTGGTGGCGGCGCGGCTGCCGCCCGGGGACCTGGAGGCGCCGATGAGCGCGGCCTTCCTGGGCTGGCTCGGGGAGCGGCTGGGCAGCCAGCCGGGCAGCCTCGACGTGGTCCTGGCCGCCGAGGGCCTTGGCGGGACCCCGCCACTGGCGCTGCGGGCCGGGGTCGACCCGGAACGGCACCCCCGGGTGGCCAGGGCGTTGCGCTACCGGAACGAGCCGGCGGCCTGGACCGACGCGGACGGGCTCGGGGTGCTGGTGCTGGGGCGGGGCCTGGCCGGCCGCCGCGAGGTCGCCTTCGAGGTCGACCCGGCCGCCCGCAACCGCGGCCTCGGCCGCCTCCTGGTCAGGGCCGCCCGCCACCTCACCCCACCCGGCGAGCCGCTGTTCGCGCAGGTCGCCCCCGGCAACGTCGCCTCCCTGCGGGTGGTCGGGGCGGCCGGCTTCCGCCCCGTCGGCGCCGAGGTCCTGTTCCACCGCCCCGGCGCCAGCCCGGGCTAGCCGTCAGATCCGCGGCCCGCGGGGGCGTGCCCGAACGGGCCCAGCCCGGTCATCATCGCCATGGGCCAACGATACCGCCGCTCCGGGCAATTTCGCGTGCCATGGGGCGCCGGGGCTGCTGGAATGGGCCCATGGAGGGCTACCGAGCCGAGACCTACGGTGACCGGATCGCCGAGGTCTACGACACCATGACCGAGAGCATGCCCGACCCGGTGGACTGTGCGGACCGGCTGGCCGAGCTGGCCGGTCCCGGGCCGGCCCTGGAGCTGGGCATCGGCACCGGCCGGGTGGCCCTGCCCCTGGCGGCCAGGGGGGTCGAGGTCCACGGCATCGACGCCTCGGCGGCCATGGTGGAGCGGTTGCGGGCCAAGCCGGGCGGCGCGGCCATCCCCGTCACCATGGGCGACTTCGCCGACCTGGCCGTGGAGGGCAGCTACCGGCTGGTCTACGCGGTCTTCAACACCTTCTTCTCGCTGCTCACCCAGGACGACCAGGTCCGCTGCTTCGAGGCGGTGGCCGGTCACCTGGCCCCGGAGGGCGCCTTCGTCCTCGAGCTGTTCGTGCCCGACCCGACCATGCACCCCGGCGGCCAGAGCGTCCGGACCCGCCATCTGGGCCTGGACCGGGCCCGGCTCGACCTGGCCCTGCACGACCCGGTGGCCCAGCGGGTCGACTTCCACAACGTCCTGCTGGCCGCCGGCGGCATCCAGATGCTGCCGGGGGCGGTCCGCTACGCCTGGCCGGCCGAGCTCGACCTGATGGCCCGCCTGGCCGGGCTGCGGCTGCGCGAGCGCTGGGGCGGCTGGCGCCGGGAGCCGTACACCGCCTCCACCAAGGGCCTGTACGTGGCCGTCTACGAGCACGCCGGCCGGCCCGCCTCGTAGCATGCGGTCCATGGACGGGGCGCTGGAGCTGGACGACTGGCGGCGGCGGGTCGCGCTGCTGTATCTGACCGGCCCGACCGAGGGCGAGGCCGGGGCGGCGGGGTTCCGGCGTGGCCGCGACGAGCTGTTCCGCGACCACCCCCAGTCGGCCCTCGACGACGGGCAGCGGGCCCGGTTCACGGGCCTGCCCTGGTTCCCCTACGACCCCGGGGCCCGGGTGACCGCCGAACCGCGCCCGCCGGACGACGGTTCCGAGCTGGCCGTGGACACCGGCGGCGAGGACGGCACCGTCCGCTACCGGCGGGTGGCCCGCCTGGCCACCCCGTTCGGCGACCTGACCCTGTTCTGGACCCTCGGCTACGGCGGCGGCCTGTTCCTCCCCTTCCGGGACGCCACCGCCGGCGACGAGACCTACGGGGCCGGGCGCTACCTGACCGACACCGTCAAGGGCACCTGGGGCCGCGGCCTGGTCCACCAGGGCGGCCGGGTGGTGCTCGACTTCAACTACGCCTACAACCCGTCGTGCGCCTACAACGCCCGCTGGGCGTGCCCGCTGGCCCCGCCCGAGAACCACCTCACCGCGGAGGTCCGGGCCGGGGAGCGCGCCTACCCCGACCCGGCCTGATCTCCCCGGCTACTCGAGGTTCCGGGACAGCTCGCGGGCGCACTCCTCGCGGGCGGCCTGGCCGGTGGCGTCGTCGAGGCACTGCCCGAAGCGGTTGAAGTCGTTGACGTGGGTCGAGAACCAGACGCCGACGCTGATGGTGAAGAAGATCCCGAGCACCAGGGCCAGGCCGCCGGTGACCAGCCCGGTCACGGCCTGGCCGCGGTTGTCGGCCTCGCGCCGGTTGGCCCGTACGATGCCGACGATGCCGAAGATCACCGCCAGCAGGCCGAGGAACGCGCCAAGGGGCGAGAAGATCAGCAGCAGCACCAGCACCAGCGCGACCACGCCGAGGACGAGGGCGGCCGTGCCCATGCCGTTGCGGCGCCGGGGCGGGGCCTGGTAGCCACCCGGCGGGTACTGGCCCTGCGGGTACTGGCCCTGCGGGTACTGGCCCGGCGGCGGGCCCGGCTGGGTCGGGTACTGGGGCGGGTCCGAAGGGGTGTCGGTCATGTCGACCTCCTGTAGGCGTCGCTCGAAGGCGCGAACACTACTCCTCCACCCCGGGCTTGAACACCGCTCAAGGGAACGGGCGGCCGGTTGGGCGGGCCGCCCGCCGGGCATCCTTGGCCCGACCGGGGAGGTGCCATGACCACCGAGCTCACCGTCAGGGACGTGTTCGACCTTCAGCTCCGGGAGGTGTCGGGGATCTGCGAGCGGGCCGCCGGCGACGGGCGGCCCCGTCAGCTGCTGGCCATCGGCGACGACAGCCACCACCTGCTGGTGGGCGACCTGGAGCCGGCGGTGCCGGCCAGCTTCGCCCGCCACGACCTGGAGCCGCTGCTGGACGCGGCGGGCGTGGGCATCGGCCGCAGCTCCCAGTGGGAGGGGGTCGACACCGACGAGACGGGGCGGGTGTTCGTGCTCCGCGAGGTCCCGGGCACGGTGTTCGTGTTCGACCCGGCACTGGAACGGCTGCTCCACGTCCTCCCCCTCACCGTCGAGGACGACCCGGGCGAGCAGCGGGCCTGGGACGCCGACGAGAACGCTCTCGGTGAGGGCCTGCTGCTCCTCCGCAACGGCCACCTGTTCGTGGTCAAGGAGGAGAAGCCCCGCCAGCTGCTCGAGTTCGGGCTCCCCGGCGAGCGGGCCCAGGGCCTCCACGCCGACCTGCTGATCGCCGACAGCGGCCACTTCCCCACCCCGGACGAGCCGGCCGCCACCTTCCACATGCTGTCGTCCTGGGACCTGGGCGGGGAGGCGCTGGAGCGGGTCGGCGACCTCAGCGACGTCACCGTCGGCCCCGACGGCCGCGTCTACCTGCTCAGCGACGAATCCCGCTGCATCGCCCGGCTCCAGGCCACCGTCCCACCCGAGTCCGGGACGGTGGCCGTCGACCGCATCTGGGCCCTGCCCGACCGCCTCCACCAGCCCGAGGGCCTGATCATCACCGCCGCCTGGGACCTGCTGGTGGCCACCGACCACGAGGAGCAGCGCGAGAACCTGTTCCTGCTCGACGGGTTCGGGCCTGACTCGGCTAGCGGGAGACCTGGCCGGTAGGGCAGCCCGCTCAGGCGGGGACGAGCTCGACCAGGGACAGCGACGGCATGGGCAGGTCGAAGGCGGCCTCCACGACCCCGCCGGGGGCGGCCACCCGCCGGGGCGGCTCCAGCTCCTCGAGCCGGTTGGCCTCGCGCAGCGCCGCCCACTGGCCGTCGTCGGGCCAGTCGGCCCCGCCGGACATGGCCTCCCAGACGGCGGCGATGTTGGAGCGCTCGGTGTCGACCCGCAGGTGGCGCAGCTCGTAGGCGCCCGCGGCCAGCCCCTGGACCCGCAGGCTGACCGCCCGGTCGAGCAGCGGCTCGCCGGTGGAGCGGGTCTGGTCGAGGGTCACGTTCCAGAGCGCGACCGCGACCCGGCCGACGGCCGGGTCGCGCGACCCCCAGGCCTCGACCAGCCCGCCGGCGCCGTCGCCGTCCAGCTCCACCCGGACCTCCTCGGGGCCGAGCCGCTCCAGCAGCTTGCACGCCCAGAAGCGAGGCTTGCGCAGGTTGCCGACGGTCAGCAGCCCGAACCCGCCGTGCAGCAGCGACGCCGGCCGGCCCAGCTCCTCGAAGTGGTCGGACGCCACCCACCAGGACAGGGCGTCGACCCGGCCGGCGGCCGAGCGCATCCCCCGGGCCAGGAACGCGGCCGCGAACACCGACTCGGCCACCGGGTTGGACAGCCGCGGGTGCACGCCCCACTCGGTCCACCAGATGGCCGCGTCCTCGCGGCCGTGGCGGGCCAGGGCGGGCCGCAGGTCGAGCGGCGGGCTGCCGTACAGGTGGGTGGAGACGAAGTCCAGGGGCACGCCGGTCTTCTCGCTGTGAGCGACCAGGTCCTCGACCCAGCCGACGGCGGCCGTGGCCGGCCCCCCGACCCGCAGGCCGGGGTCGACCGAGCGCACGGCCCGCGCCGCCGTGTCGTACAGGCGCAGGTAGTCGCCGGCGTCGCCGCTCCAGAAGTACTCGAGGTTGGGCTCGTTCCAGACCTCGAACGCCCAGTGGTCGCGGACCTCGTCCAGGCCGTAGCGGTCGACCAGGTGCTGGACCAGGTCGCGGACCAGGCCGCCCCAGCGGTCCCAGTCGCGCGGCGGCGACGACACCCCCTCGTAGGAGAAGGCGAGGTGGTCGGGGTCGCGGGCCAGCGCGCGGGGCATGTAGGCCAGCTCCACGACCGGCCGCAGGCCGACGCCGAGGAGCCGGTCGTACACGCGGTCGATGCCGTTGAAGTCGTGCACCGGCCGGCCGCCGGCCTCCCGGTAGGTGCCGAGGTCGTCGCCGAGGATGCCGTGGGCGCGCACGGCCGCCACCCCCAGCTCGTCGTGGACGATGCGCAGGGCCTCGGTGAGCTCCTCGCCGATCGGGCGGCCGCCGGTGCGGTCGGCCGAGAGCATGTGGCTGAGGTGCTCGGAGCCGATCATGGGCCGCCAGGGCCGGTGCAGCGGCCCGGCGGGCCGGGCCGCGTCGACGGTGACGGCGACCACGGCCTCCCCCGCCGCCTCCGGGGCGGCCGCCACCGGCGCCGACAGCGGCCCGGTGGTGTGGACGTCGGGGATGGCCGCGACCGCGTACCAGCGGGTCACGCCCGCCTCCACCTGGGTGTCGGCGTACGGGGGGTGCGGCACGGCCCAGACGGTGTCGCCGCCGTGGTGGTCGAGCGCCACCAACGGCCCCTCCGGAGCGTCGGCCCGGTGGACCAGGTAGCCGATGGCGCCGTCCACCGGCGCCCATTCCAGGGTCACCTGGGCCCGGCCGGGCCGGGCCGCCAGCCCGGCCGGGGCGTCGAGCACGGCCGGGGCGGCGGCGAAGTGCCCGCCACGCGGCCCCTCCCAGGTGAACTCCTTGGCCTCGCTCATTTGATGCCGGTGGTGGCGATGCCCTGGACGAAGTAGCGCTGCAGGGCCACGAACAGGGCGATCACGGGGAGGATGACCACCACCGACCCGGCCAGCAGGAGCCCGTACCTGGTGGCGTTCTGGCCGACCGAGTACAGGGCCAGGGCGACCGGCAGGGTGTACTTGTCCTCGGACTGGGCCACGACCAGCGGCCACAGGAAGTTGTTCCAGGACGACAGGAACGTGAGGATGCCCAGGGTGGCCAGGGCGGGGCCGCACAGGGGCATGATCACCCGGGAGAAGATCCGCCATTCGCCGGCCCCGTCGATCCGGGCCGCCTCGATCAGCTCGTCGGGCAGGCCGACGATGAACTGGCGCATCAGGAACACGCCCAGCGGGGTGACCAGGAACGGCAGGATCAGCCCGGGGTAGGTGTTGACCAGGCCGAGGTTGGAGACGAGCACGAACAGGGGCACGAAGGTGACCACCCCCGGCACCATGAGCATGGCCAGCACGAGCCCGAACAGCAGCCGCTTGCCGGCGAAGTCGAGCTTGGCCAGGGCGTAGCCCACCATCGAGCAGAAGACCAGGTTGCCGGCGGTGACGGCCACGGCCACCAGGACCGAGTTGGCGAAGAAGCGGGGGAAGTCGAGCCGGTCGAGGAGCTGGCGGTAGTTGCCGAGCGACGGGGTCTCGGGCCACCAGGTGGGCGGCACCCGCTGGAGCTCGGCCTCGGGCTTGAACGACCCGAGCAGCATCCAGAGGAACGGGGCCAGCATCACCACCAGCCCGGCGGCGAGGACCAGGTAGACCCAGGTGGCGCGGCGGCGCCGGGGCCCGGCGGGGGCCCCGGCCGGCCCGGCGCCCGGGGTGGTGGCGGGGGCAGGCGCCCCGCGTTGGACGTCGACGGCCATGTCCCCTCCTTCAGGTCCGGGACCGCAGCAGGCGGAACTGCACCAGGGTCAGCACCACGATGGCCAGGAACAGCAGGTAGCTGGCGGCGGCGGCGTAGCTGTAGTTGCCGAAGCCGAACTGGTTGTAGGTGAAGAACGCGGTCGACAGGGTGTGGTCGAGGGGGCCGCCCTTGGTCATCACGAACGGCTCCTCGAAGAACTGGAGGTAGCCGACGCCGGTGAGCACGGCCCCGAACAGCAGGGTCGGGCGCAGCAGGGGCAGGGTGATGCTGCGGAAGCGCCGCCAGGCCCCGGCCCCGTCGACCATCGCCTGCTCGTGCAGGTCCCTGGGGATGGTCTGGAGGCCGGCCAGGAAGATCACCATCAGCGTGCCCATGTTGCGCCAGGCGGCCATGGCGATCAGCGACGGCATCGCCCAGGT
>DASUPQ010000657.1 GCA_036280995.1 Actinomycetota bacterium
ATCGAGCGCTGGAGGACCCGCAGCGGCACCGTCAAGGTCAACCTGGCCACAGACCGGCTGCCCCGCTTCACCTGCCGGCCCGAGTTCGACCCGGAGATCAACGGCGGCACCATCGTCCTCGCCGAGTCGCTGGACGACATGGAGGGCGCCTTCCAGGACGCGGCCGCCGGCCGGCCCTCGGCACTGCCGTTCGCCGACGTCTGCATCCCCTCGGTGTTCGACAAGACCCTGGCCCCCGAGGGCCACCACATCGTCTCGATGTTCACCCAGTGGGTGCCGCACACCTGGGCCGGCAAGCCGATGGGCGAGGAGCTGGAGGCCCACGCCGACCGGGTGGTGGCCCGCATGGAGCGGGTCGCCCCCGGGTTCACCGACTCGATCCTGTTCCGCCAGGTGATCGGTCCCTACCAGATGGAGCACGAGTACGGGCTGGTCGGGGGGAACATCTTCCACGGCGAGCTGTCGGCCAGCCAGCTGTTCCACACCCGCCCGGCCGCCGGCTACGCCGACTACCGCACCCCCGTCCGCGGCCTCTACCAGGCCGGGTCGGCCACCCACGGCGGCGGCGGCGTCACCGGCATCCCCGGGCGCAACGTGGTCCGCCAGATCGAAAAGGACCGCCGCAAGGACGAGCGGCGCCAGAAGGTCCGCGCCCGCCTCCCGATCCCGACCCGCTCTGGCTGAGCTCCCCTGGGGGGTGTGGACAACCCCGGAGAACTCCCTCCCCCGGTCGGCTACCCTCCCGCCCGGGGGCCCAAGTCCAGGAGGTGAGCGGTCTTGGCCGGCCTGGAGCGCGCCCTGCCCGCATCCTACTACCTCGACGAGGCCGCCTTCCGGCGGGAACGTGAGCGGCTCCTCTTCGGTGATTGGTTCTGCGCCGGACGGGCCGACCAGGTCGAGCGGCCGGGATCGCTCGTGGTGGTCGACGTCGCCGGCGAGAGCGTCCTGCTGGTCCGGACCCGGGCGGGGGAGCTGCGGGCCCACTACAACGTCTGCCGCCACCGCGGCTCCCAGGTGGTGCCGTGCCCGCCCGCCACCCCGGGTGGCCCCCCGGCCGGCCCGGCCCGCAAGGCCGGGTCGCTGCGCTGCCCCTACCACTCCTGGACCTACCGGCTGGAGGGCGACCTGCTCAAGGCTCCCTGGAGCGAGGAGATCGACGGCTTCGACCAGCAGGCCTTCGGGCTCCACCCGGTGGGGGTGGCGACATGGGGCGGGTTCGTGTTCCTGCACCTGACTCCGGCCGAGGCCGGGCCCCTGGCCGACCAGCTGGGCCCCGTGCCCGAGCGGCTGCGCCGCTACCCGCTGGAGGAGCTGGCGGTCGGGCGGCGGCTCGTCTACCGGGTCGGGGCCAACTGGAAGCTGGTCGCCGAGAACTACAACGAGTGCTACCACTGCGCCGGCGTCCATCCCGAGCTGTGCCGGGTCGTACCCGCGTTCAAGCGCGGCGGGGCCGGGCTGGACTGGGACCGGGGCGTCCCCCACCGCGAGGGCGCCTGGACGTTCACGGCCACCGGCCAGAGCGACCGGGCGCCGTTCCCCGGCCTGGACGACGACGAGCGCACCCGCCACAAGGGCGAGCTGGTGTACCCGAACCTGATGCTGAGCCTGTCCGCCGACCACGTGGCCGCCTTCACCCTGTGGCCGCACAGGCCGGGGGAGACCACGGTCGTGTCCGAGCTGCTGTTCCACCCCGACGAGCAGGCCCGGCCCGGCTTCGACCCTCCGACGCGCGCGGCCGACTTCTGGGACCTGTTGACCTCTTCCCCGCCGTGAACGGTGGGGATTCCTGCCGCGCCGCTCATGCGGCGCCTCGGTGGGTTCCTGCTTCACTGGCAACTGCCAGGGGTTGCCCTGGGCTGACACTGCCTCCACAGGCGGTTTGTGTCTCCGCCAGCCCGGCGGCGACGAGGATGTTGCGGGCCGCGTTGGCGTCGCGGTCGTGGACGACCCCGCATGCCTGGCAGGCCCAGGCGCGGATGCCGAGCGGCTTGGGGCCGTCCCGGTGCCGGCAGGCCGAGCAGATCTGCGAGGTCGGCTCCCAGCGACCGATCTTGACGACCCGGCGCCCGTGCTGGCCGGCCTTGTCCTCCAGCAGCCGGACCAAGGTTGCCCATCCGGCGTCGTGGACGCTCTTGGCCAGGCGGGTACGTCCAAGCCCGGCCACACACAACTCCTCGACGGCGACCACTTGGTTCTCGCGGATCAGCCGAAGGGCGAGCTTGTGGTGGTGATCGGCCCGCCGGTCGCGGACCTTCCGGTGCGCGGTCGCGACCCGCACGCGGGCCTTGGCGCGGTTGGCCGAC
>DASUPQ010000658.1 GCA_036280995.1 Actinomycetota bacterium
GACGAGGCCGCCGCCCTGCTGGCTGCCACCCTTGCCAACGGGTCAGGCCCCCGCTGGCTGGCGCCGGAGGAGGTAGCGAGGCTGCTCGCCTGCTACGGCGTATCGGTCGCCGAGTGGCGCCTGGCCGGCTCCCCGGAGGAGGCCGGCGCGGCCGCGGTCGAGCTCGGTGGGCCGGTCGCCCTCAAGGCGGTCGCGCCGCGGCTGGTCCACAAGACCGAGGCCCACGGCGTCCGGCTCCACCTCACCGGCGCCGACCAGGTCCGGACCGCCGCCGCCGAGATGGCCGCGGCCGTCGCCGCCGAGGGCTACGCGGTCAACGGGTTCCTGGTCCAGCGCATGGTCGGCGAGGGTGTGGAGCTGCTGGTCGGCGTCGTCCACGACGCCTCCTTCGGTCCCGTGATCGCCTGTGGGGCGGGCGGCACGGCGGTGGAGCTCCTCAAGGACGTGGCCGTGCGCATCACCCCGCTGACCGAGGTAGATGCGGCCGAGATGGTCCGCTCGCTGGCCACCTACCCGCTGCTGGACGGCTACCGGGGCGCCCCAAGAGCCGACGTGGCCGCCCTCGAGGACCTGCTGCTGCGGGTCAGCGCCCTGGTCGAGGCCCACCCGGAGGTCGCCGAGCTTGATCTCAATCCGGTGCGGGCGCTGGCCGACGGCGTCATGGTGGTCGACGCCAGGATCCGGGTTGAGGCGGCCCGCCCACCACCACCCCTGGCCGCCCGCCGCCGATAGCCACGCCCGCTGGCGGGCGCCGGCTCTCATCGTCCCTGGTGGATGATGGCCATCATCTCGGGAACGGTCGTGACCTTTTTCCGCGGGCGGCCTTCGGCTCGACCGGCGGCGACCTCGTGGGCATCCAGGACCTGCCAGTCCGGATAGGTGACGTGGTCGACGCCTCGCTCGCGCAGGAGCGCCTCGATCGCCGACGGGTCGCGATGCCCGTCGCGGAGCCGTTGCAGGAGGGGCAGGTCGGCCAGCATGGCCTCGACGGTGGCGGCGGAATCGGGCTTGTTGTTGCCGATCAGACCCGTCGGGCCCCGCTTGGCCCAGCCGACGACATACTCACCACGCACCACTTCGCCGGTGTTCGGATGGACGACCTGGCCGGCGATGTTGTTGATCGTTGAGGTCGCAGGATCGAAGGGCACGCCTTCGATCGGCACGGTCCGGTAGCCGATGGAACGCAGCACCAGGCCGGTCTCGATGGTCTCGAACTGGCCGGTTCCCCTTGACCGGAGCGCGCCGTTGGCGTCCACGACGAGCTCGTTCCGCTCGGCCTTCAACGCCGTGATCCGCCCGTCGGTGCCGATGATCTCCACTGGCGAGGCGAGGAAGCGCAGGAGAATACGGCGAGGTCCGGGATGCCGGGTGCGGGCGGCGTACTCGCGGAGAATTCGCAGGTTCGCCGTGGCGGTGCGGTCCTCCTCCATGTCGGCCTGGCTGACCGCGTCAAGCTCCAGGTCCCGGGGATCGACGATCGCGTCCACCCCTTCGAGCCGCCCCAGCTCCCTGAGCTCGGGGGTGGTGAAGGACGCCTGGGCCGGGCCCCGCCGCCCCAGGACCACGACCTCGCGGATTCTGCTCTGGCGCAGCCTCTCCAGGGCGTGGTCGGCGATGTCGGTCCTGGCCAGTTGGTCGGGGGAGGTGGCCAGGATGCGGGACACGTCCATGGCCACGTTGCCGTTGCCGACCACCACCGCCCGCTCGACCGAGAGGTCGACGGGCAGCTCGCGGTAGTCGGGATGGCCGTTGTACCAGCCGACGAAGGAGATGGCGGGGTGGCTGTTGGGCAGCTCCTCGCCGGGGATGCTCATGCGCCGGTCGGCCTGGGCCCCGACGGCGTAGACGAGCTGGTCGTAGTGGCGCTTCAGCTCCCGATGGTGGATGTCAACGCCGTAGGTGACGTTGCCGAAGTACCGCACCCGCGGGTCGGCCAGGATCCGCTCCAGCACCCGGGCCACCGCCTTGATCGACTGGTGGTCGGGCGCGACCCCGTCGCGGACCAGCCCGAACGGCGTCGGGAAGCGGTTGAAGACGTCGATTGTCAGGGAGATGTCGCGCCTGCGGAGCAGGCTTTCGGCGGCATAGAGCCCGGCTGGCCCGGCCCCGATGATGGCGATCTTTAGCGGCCGATCTGCCGCGCCAAGCCGTTCTGTCATGGCACGGTCAGCCCCACCAGGTGAAGGGGAGGTCGTCGGGGATTCTGATGCGGCGGCCGGTGACCGAGCGCGGCCGCACGCGGACGTACCGGCTCTTGTCGCCGGGGGCCCACGGGTACAGGGGCAGGCCGCGGAGCCGCTCCAGGTGGTCAGGGTCGGTGATGTCGGCCAGGGTCCCCCGGACGACCACGCTCCAGCCGGTGCGGGTGGCCTCGTCGGTGGCGTCGACCTCGAAGGCGACCGACTCCCGCTCAGTGGCGGCATCCAGCTTGGATCCGGGGTCGGTTCGGAAGATGACCAGGTCCTGGTCGAACACGTAGTTGACCGGGAAGATCACCGGCCCGCCGAAGTCCGGGATGGCCAGGCGGCCGAGATGCCGCTCGGCCAGCAGCTTGCGGCACTCGTCCTCGTCCAGTTCCTCCATGTGGGGCTTGGGCATGCTGGCACCTCCTTGGTGGCGAGTCACAGCCCCAGAGGGTAGAGGGTGGCGCGGCGTCTGGATCCCGGCGAAGGGCCCGCGCCATATGGGCCGTTGGACCCTGCGGCCGCCGTGGCCGGAGCCTGACACTGGCCGCCAAGCCCTTCATGCTGACCGTGGTCGCGACCGGACAGGCACGGGCGGGTTCGACCCGGGAGGGATCTCACATGGCCAGTATGGAAGGTCAGGTCGCGCTCGTCACCGGTGGCGCAGCCGGGTTACCGGGCTTGCGGGAGGGGCCAGGTGTGGACGGGCTGGCCGGTCCGCTGGTGCTCCAGGTATTGCTCGAGCATGGCGGCCAGGGCCCGCTCGCGGCCCAGCTTCGGCTCCAGTGAGGCAAGGGCCAGGCGCTGCCAGGCCGACCCGGTGTGGCCGCTGGCCGCCCTGGCCTCGATCACCGAGAGGAGCTCGCCCGCCTCCTCAGCGAGCACGCCGGCGTCCTCCAGGCCCTGGCGGGCGGTCGGGAGGAGGTGGCGGACCAGGTCGGGGGCGGCCAGGATCCTGGGGCGACCGCTCGGGGCCAGGGGCCAGGCCAGCTCGGCGTCCAGCCCGAACTGGGCGGCCCGGTAGAAGTTGTGGTGGGCCTGCTGGAAGGCGAACCGGCGGGTCGTGGCGGCCGCCCCGGGGGCCAGGGCCCGGGTCAGGCCGAGCAGGAAGGCGGCATTGGCCAGCATGTCGACCACGCTCGGCCCGGCCGGCAGGGCCCGCATCTCGATCCGGAGGTGGCCGCCATCGGCCGGGTCGTAGATGGCCCGGTTCCAGCGCCACACCGTGCCCTGGTGCAGCCGCAGCTCCTCAAGGGCTGGCACCCCGTCGCCTCGGCCGAGGCGGTCCAGCGGCCGCTCCGGGCCCACCACCGGCAGCACCGGCTCGTGCAGCCGGACGCTCTCCTCCAGCAGCTCCAGCGGCCCCGACCGGGTCCAGCCGGTCCCGAAGGCGACCCGCGAGATCCGCCGGCTGGCCCGCCCGGCGGTGCCGCGGTCGTCGATCGCCTGCTT
>DASUPQ010000659.1 GCA_036280995.1 Actinomycetota bacterium
GACCCTGTGGTGCACTAGGCCCTCCTTTGGCCCCGGGTGGTCACCGGAACGCGCCGGTGGGCCGGCCCACACAGCCGGTCCGGCAGGCCCAGGCCAGTGGTTCGGCGGTGATCCATGCGCAGGTGCGAGAGCGCCTCGCTCCGGGTCAGGAAGCGCAGCTGGCACTTGGGGCATTGCACGGTCGTCATGCTTCTCACCTCCCGGGGGCGCAGGTTCCCGGCTATAACTGTGGCCGATGGGACGCTGGGCCGACAGGGCCGACGGACCCGCAGTCGGTGGGCCTGCGGGAACTGTCCGACCTGCCATCTGGGATGTGGAGGGAGGGACGCCCGGGCGGCGCCCTGGATGCCGGGCGTTCGTACCTGAACGCCCAGGGCTCGCTGCCTCGGCCTGCCTCCACCCATCCGTCGTGCTCAATCTCACGACGGAGATCCTGAAGGCTCCTGGTCATCCCGGGCGCCCACGCCTCCTGCGGAGGCAGCGTGCCGAGCGTTGTCGGCGCGGGGAACGTGGCGCCCTTGTACCGACGGTGGCCGTCGACGCGGCCGACGAATCGCAGGTACGCGTTGCCCGACTGCGACGCCAGGGTGGCGAGTGCGCCTGCCCACCATGACGTTCCGGCAGGATCCTCCAACTCGATCTGGAGGGTCGCCATCGCCGCCTCCTCAGCAGCGGCTCTTCGCCTCATGCGCGTTCTGCGCTCCCGACCAGCTCCCGACTGGCCTCTGTGGTGGCAATCTCCTCCGCGCGCTCCCGCTCGAAGATGAGCTCGTAGTACCTGGCGGCGCCGAACGCGGCGACGCCCGGGGCGAAGATCTGCACGAGCCGCCAGCCGTCCCGCGCGTGGTCGTGCACCACCTCCTCGTAGGCGTTCCGGGCCTTGTCGTGGACGCCAAAGATCGCCGAACCTGAATACTCTCCGAGCCGCACGAACTTGTACTCGAAGCTCCTGGCCATCGGATGCCCTTTCCTTCGCTGACTTCACGTCTGATCGTCCAACACGGTCGCCGGGAGCAGTAGGGCTGTTGGACCCTGTGGTGCGCGGATCGTCGGCCAAGAATCCCCATCGGAGAGGGCCGGACGCCTCCTGTGCTCGGGCTCGCGTCGGCCCATGCTGGAGCCGGCCGGTCGGGTACCGGCCACGGGCAGGGAGGTGCAGTGATGTCGCTGGTTACCGACTATCTGACCGGGCGCGGGGTGGCATTCGAGGTTGTCCCCCACCGGCGCACCTTCACCTCGCTCCAGGAAGCCCGGGAGGTAGGCGTGGCCGCCGACGAGGTCCTCAAGACGGTGGCGCTGTGGACCGGGGGCAAGTACGTGCTGGGGGTGGTGCCGGCGTCGCGGCGGCTCGACCTGCGGCTGGTCTGCCGAGCCCTCGAGGACCCGGCCACCCGGCTGGCGACCGAGACCGAGCTCCAGGCCGACTTCCCCGGCTACGAGCTGGGGGCGTTGCCGCCGCTGGGGTCGTTGCTTGGCGTGCCGCTGCTGGTGGATCCCGAGGTGCTGGACCACGAGGTGGTCGTGTTCGCGGCCGGGACCGAGACCGAGTCGGTCCGGGTCGCCGCCGCCGGGCTGTTCCGGGACGAGCCGATCGCCGTCCTGCCGCTGACCCGCCGTGAGGACCGGGCCGGCGAGGAACCGGTCACCCGCTGATGGACAGCTCCTGACGCGACCACATGCGGGGCAACACCAGGCCCAGCACCTCGTGGTTCATGCCCGCTTCCCGTCGGGCTATGTCGCCGACGTGCTGCAGACCCTGGAGGTGCTGGCCGAGCTCGACCAGGGCCGCGACCCCCGCCTCACCAGCGCGCTCACCCGGGTGGAGTCTGGCCAGAACAGCCAGGGCCAACCCTCCACATGGGTCACCCTCCGCGCCTGCACCGGCCTACGGGCCGCCTACGGCTGAGCGGTGGCTGGTCGGGCGAGCCGGTACAGCCTGATGGATACGGCCATCACCCAGACCAGGGGCACCCACATGGCGGCCCGCTGCACCAGCCCATTGACCCCTCCGATCAGCTCAGCGGCGATCAGCGGCCCGGACACCAGGGCGGCCAGCCCCAGCCAGAGCGAGCCGACCGACCAGGCTTCGCCGAACCGGCCGTCGCGCGAGAACACCAGCGCCGATACCATGGCCGCGGCCGGCAGGCCGATCGCCCCCGGCATGCTGAACAGCGAGTGCAGCCGCCCTGTCACGGTCACATCGACACAGCCCGCGTCGCAGGGGAAGAACCCGACCACCCCCATGCCCACCCCGGCCAGCACCAGCAGCCCGGTGGCCAGCGTCTTGGCCCGGCTCGGCTGCAGCAGGAACCAGTAGGCGGCGGCGAAGGCCAGGATCGAGATCCCCAGCCCCATGAACCCGGCCAGGTTCATCACCAGCCGGTATGGGGCGTCCACCGCCCCCAGCTCGCTCTGGGTGTCCCGGATCGGGTCATAGCCGTCCCACAGCATGCCCAGGACGGTCACCAGCACCAGGTAGCCGACTGGTCCCACCACCCCGATCAGGGCCAGCACCCGCCGAGGAGCGCTGCCGGATGCCGGCTCCGCCGACGTCCGGGGCGGCGCCGGTGGCCCCTGCCGCCGGGCTCCTGTCCGCGTCATCGCTGAGCCTTCAGCCTGAGCGCCGGCGGCCGTCTCGGCGGTAAGCCTTGACGGTCAGCACCGCGCCGCTGGGGAACATGGCGAGCAACCCCCCCGGGTGGCGGCGTCCCTGTGTGGACGGGGCTGGTCTGCATTGCCCTCCAATATGACGGGCCATTTCCGGCACCTTGCGACCATAGGTCTGAACGGATGGGGTGGGGCAGGGTCCAACGTCCCGTCACGCAGAGGACCCTGGACCAGCCACCTCGGCGATGGCGGCGGGCGGTGAGCCGCACGGTGTCCCCGCCTCGCCTCCAGGCTTGTATGGCTTTGCACCAGCGATGCGGGACCAAAGAGGGAGACCGGTTCGCCATCCGATGGTCACCCAGGACCAATGACCAGAGAGATCGGGACCATTGGTCCTGGTGGAATCGCTCCCCGTCGGCAAACCTAAAGCTGTGAGGTTTCCCGTTGCGAAAAGAGGAAGCGATGAGCAGCTCGATCCGCTCGGTGGTGCAGCGCACGATCGAATCGCCGGCCGGTGGGCTGGTTGCCACCGCCTTGGCCTGGTCCATTGCCTGGCCGTGGTTGTCGTACCGCCGAAGGCACACCCAGCCGCCACCTAACCTGACCCCTTGACCGTACTGATTCACCATCGTGATCTCGTCGAGGCGGGATCAGAACAGTCACGAAACATTGCCGATGGGGTTCTGTAATTTATTTCTGCGATAATTGTCGCATAGGGCTCCACCCGATCCCGGAGCCCAGAGGGGATGAGCTTCATGCGTCCCATTCGCTCCATCGCCACCGCGCTGCTGGTCGCCAGCGTCGCGCTGGTCGGCTGCGGGTCGCGGGACAGCGACCAGGCCGGCCCGGATACGGGGCCACCCGCCAGCGCCCCCGTGACCGTCGCGCCGACCACCCCGGCCCCGCCGCGACCCCCCAACACGCCGCCGAGCGCCGCCGCGGCGGTCGCCACCGCCACATCCTTCATGCGCCGTGAGGTCGGCATGGCCGATCCGGTCGCCGGACCGTTCCGGTG
>DASUPQ010000660.1 GCA_036280995.1 Actinomycetota bacterium
CTGGGCCTGGTAGCGGCGGCCGTCAGGTGCTCGGAAGGTGCCGGATCAGCGGGCAAGTGTGAGGGTCGGCCGCCGTCGTCGCCGACCAGCCGGAAATACCGGCCACCCTCGCTGGTCAGGTTGGGTATCCCGTCCAGCCAATACGGTTCAGTCATATGCTGTGGCGCGTGGCGGAATGACCAGCCTTAGCCGTCATAGGCCGAAGGACGCGCGCTGGAGCGCTCTGAGCGCCCCGGGCAGCGGTGAGCATGGGCTTGGCGGGACTCGCGTCGACCCCCTGCCGAGGTCCCGGTGCTCCGACCGCGCCTGTCCGGCTCCCCGACCTCATCCTGTACGGGGTGCTGCCGCACACCGGCCACGTGGTTGTGGACCAGGTGGCCACCGTCAAACCCACGTGCGGGCTGTCTTAGTGGTCTGGCCCGTAAGTCCGTCGGGGGTTTGATCATGCGGCCTTCGGGCTGGTCGGTGGGGCGGTCTGCTGCTGGTACTGGTCGATCCTGTGGAGCAGGTCGTCGAGGTCAGCTGAGATGTCCTTCCACCCAAGGGCCGGGCGGTGGCGTTGTTCGGGGGATCGCGGCGCCGGGCAGCGCGGCCGAGGCCGTCGCCTTGCGCCCTGACTACTCGATGACACCAAGGACGACCTTGCCATGTTTGCCCCTGGCTGCGCTGCGCATGAATGCCGCCTGGGCCTGGGCAAGCGGGAAGACCGAATCGATCTCGGGCCACAGGTCGCCGGTGTCGACGAGCCGGGCCAACTCGAGCAGCTGTTCATGGTTGGGCTCGACGACGAAGTAGTGGGCGCCAGGTGCCTCGGCGGCGATCGTCACGATCCGACCTGCCTGACCGGCGGAACGCGCCAGTGCTTGGCCTCCCACGGTGTCGAACAGCAGGTCGCACGGCTTTCCCTCCTCCACCAGCGCCGCGCCCCGGCTGCGGGCGAGCTGCACGGCCACATGCCCGACACCACCGTGCGCGCCCGTGACGCCGACGCGGTCACCGGCCTGCAGCCGGCCATGGACAATCAGCGCCTGCCAGGCGCTGAGGCCGGGCATGGGCAACGCCGCCGCCTGGATGTGGCTCAGCGAACCCGGCTTGGGCGCGAGCACCTCCACCGGCACGAGCGCGTAGTCGGCCGCTACCCCGTCGCGGTCGAACGGCGTGAGCGCGAACACGTCCTCACCGGCCGAGAACCCGTCGCTGTCCTCGACGACGACGCCCGACAGCTCATAGGAGGGGATGGCGGGTAGCCGGTCGGTTGGCCACTCCAGCTCGGCACGGGTGATCGCCGCAGCGTGGACCCGCACCAGTACCTGTCCGGGACGGGGCTGGGGCGGCGCGACCTCGTCCAGCCGGAGCCCCTCAATCCCGCCAGGCGGGTGTAGCCGGATCGCCCGCATACTCAACACCTCTCCAGTAAGAACCTTTCCAGAGAGTATCCTGCCAGGCTATCAAGGTGATGCCCGATCATGTGGACCAGATCGTCCAGGCGTGGCGGCGGGAGCGGCCCGACCTCGACCTGGGCGCGCTCGCCCTGCTGGGGCGCCTGTTCCGGACTGCGCACCTGGCCGACGCCGCCCTCGCCAAGCCCCTGGCGGGCCCACGGGCTCCAGCCGGGCTGGTTCGACCTGCTGGCGCCCTCCGCCGCGCCGGAGAGCCCTATGCGCTGAAGCCCACCCAGCTGATGCAAACGATGCTGCTCTCCTCCAGGGGGATGACCAAGCGGCTTGACCGTCTTGCCGACGCCGGCCTGGTCGAACGCCGCCCAGACCCCAACGACCGCAGAGGCACCCTCGTGAGGCTGACAAGCCGTGGCAAGACCACGATCGACACCCTCCTCCAGGTCCACCTCAGCAACGAACAGCAACTCCTCGCCTCGCTCAGCCCCGCCCAGCAGCCCGCCCCCCCAGGCTGAGTGGCTGCCGTACCTGGCCGAAATCCTGGACGCCCTCCGCCGCGGCGCGTCTCCGAGGAGGAGGCTGAGGAACAGATCGGCGCTCAAGCCGTGTACTACGGCACCCAGCTCCGCGCGGCCAGCAACGCCAAGGCCAAGTCTGAGTTGGGGCTGGCCCTGGAGTACCCGTCATGGCGGGAGGGATTCCGAGAGCTGTTCGGTTGATCGCCTCCAGGGGTGGGCCGAGAACCCGGGGTCGGGGTCGGCGCAGGGAGCGGAAGGCGGGCGCTGGAGTCAACGGGCCCGCACCTCCGGTTCGGTAGCCACCGGACAGCTCCACATGCCGATGACCGCCGAACGGCGCCGCCGCGGT
The DNA here is from genome assembly GCA_036280995.1 of Actinomycetota bacterium. Classification (NCBI taxonomy): domain Bacteria; kingdom Bacillati; phylum Actinomycetota; species Actinomycetota bacterium. Next base: position 2,265 of record DASUPQ010000660.1, read on the forward strand.
GCGCAGCGGCTCGACACGAGCGAATCGACCTGCCACCCGGGCCAGCCCCTGCATCGAGCAGGCCGCGCCATTAGGCAGGGTCTACGCTGTGGCCCGCGGCCATCGCACGATCTTCGGTGTGCTCACAAGCCATCGAGGATCACGCGGGTGGCTGCCCTCATGTCTGCTTCGGCCAGCAGCTAGCAGCGAAGTGACTCCGACCAGGTTCCGAAATGTCCTTTAATTCGGATCGTGTAGAGGCTCTACGGCAGCCCGCGAAGGAATTGTGGATACTCGATCGATCTGGCCAGCATGCGTTGTTGGAGGATGATCGGTGACCGGCATCGAGGGCTCGGCCGCGAGGGATGCGACCCAGGGGGCCCTCGTGGGCGTCGGGACCCGGGAGGCGTTCGGGGAGCTGTT
>DASUPQ010000661.1 GCA_036280995.1 Actinomycetota bacterium
AGATGGCTTGCGGTCGCCGTACCTCGACGTGCCGACCAGCACCTGGTTCGGCAGCGCCACCGGGGCGTCGTTCTGCTTCATCGCCGGCTGGGAACGGCCCTTTACCCAGGACGTGCTCGATCGCCTCTATCCCAGCCACGGCGCGTACGTCCGCCGGGTCACGGCGAGCGTCCACCAACTGGTCGACCAGCGGATCATCACGGCCGACGACGGCCGGCGACTGATTCACGAGGCCGCCCGGGCCGACGTGCCATGACCGCTCAGTGGGCAGTGCCGGCCGGCGCGTACCAGTCGTGACGGCACTGTTGCATTGAGCGATCACCCTGTGCGACTGGCTCCACTTCGCGGCCAAAGACGACAGATCATCGGCGCGGTCGAGTGGTTCGACCCTTTCTTAGCGCCCTTCCATAAGGAGAGCCTCCACGTTGCTGGGCTTCCCGGCACATTCCGGCTCAGCCTGGTTACACCGATTGGGTGGTCGCTTGAGGCTGGTTGGAGTATGAAAAGGGCCTCCTCACCTGGGAGGATGGCGGTTGCGAAGCCAGCCATGCACCACGAGCCGGAGGCACCTTTTCGATGCGATCCTCCCATGTCGTGCTGGACCAGGTCGATATCACCTTCGACGTTCCGCGGGCCATCGCCCATGCTGGCCTACTGCTGCCCGCCACCCTGGCCGAGCGGCTGGGGATCGAGGAGACCACTGACCAGCTCGTCGACCTCGGTGACCGCACCGGCGCGGCGCGCCCCGGCCGCAAGCTGCTAACGCTGGTGCATGCCATGGTCGCCGGTGGCGACTGCATCGACGACGTAGAGCTGCTGCGCTGCGGGTCGACCGGCAGCATCCTCGGCCACCGGGTGATGGCCGCCTCCACGGTGGGAACGTGGCTGCGCAGCTTCACCTTCGGGCACATCCGGCAGCTCGACAGGGTGACCGGCGAGATCCTCACCAGGGCGTGGGCGGCGGGCGCCGGACCCGGCGATGACCCGGTGATGATCGATGTGGACTCCACCATCTGCGAGGTGCACGGCTACCACAAGCAGGGCGCCTGCTACGGCTACACCCATCGGCTGGGCTACCACCCGCTGCTGGCGACCCGCGCCAACACCGGCGAGCTGCTGCACCCCCGGCTGCGCAAGGGCGCGGCCAACACCGCCCGCGGCATCGCCCGATTCGTTGACGAGCTGGTGGCCGGCTGCGCCGGGCCGGCGCCAGCGGCGAGCTGACCTTGCGGATGGACTCGGGATTCTGGTCGGCCAAGCTCATCGGGCGGCTGCGCGGCCACCGGGTGCGCTACTCGATCACGGTCCGCCAGACCAAGACGGTCCGCGCCGCCATCGCCGCCATTCCCGAAGCGGCCTGGGTCCCGATCGCCTACCAACCCGATGGGGTCGCGCAGGTCGCCGAGACCGGCTACCAGGGCGACCGGCTGATTGTGCGTCGCGTCCGCAACGAGGGTGAGCAGGCCCAACTGTTCGCCACCTGGCGGTATCACGCCTTCGTCACTGACCGGCCCGGCACCATGACCTGGCTGGACGCCGACCATCGCCGCCACGCCGTCTGCGAGCTGGCCATCCGCGACCTCAAGGCGGGCGCGGGCCTGGCCCACCTGCCCTCCGCCAACAGCGCGTGGCTGGGGGCCGCCACCCTGGCTCACAACCTCATCCGCTGGATCGCCGCCCTCGGCCTGAACGTCGGTGACCACCAGACCGTCGCCAAGACGCTGCGGCGGACCTTGCTCGCGCTGCCCGGCCGGCTCACCCGCTCCGCCCGCCGGCCGACGCTGCATCTGCCCGCCGACTGGCCGTGGGCCCACTCGTTCACCATGGCGCTGGCGCGGCTGCGCTGCATCCCGTACCCGACCTGACCACGCACGTCGACACCACGGCTTGGGTTGTCGGCTGGCCGCCGACTGCTCCATCCTGCCGTCAGGGCGTCGAAAGCAGCACCGGGCCGCGCAACGACCAGCAGCCGACCCTCACCCGCCACCTCCTGCGGCTCCGCCGTCACGCCACGCGAGCGCCCGCACGCCGGACCCTGGCCGCGTCAGAAGAACAGCGACCGCAATCGCAGATCGGTGGATCCAGGCTGAGTGTAGTGGCCGACGAGCGCGTGCGTGCAGTGCTGGGCGGAGACCTGGACGAGCTGGCCCGCGAGGGCGCCCGGCGGATGCTGGCTGCCGCGTTGGAGGCCGAGGTCGACGACTATCTGGCCGCGCATGC
>DASUPQ010000662.1 GCA_036280995.1 Actinomycetota bacterium
GCTTTAGCAGCCGCAGGTGCCAGGCCTCGTCCTCGCCGGGCAGGACCTCGTCGACCCAGGCCGGCCAGGCGGGCAGGAACGCCTCGGGGAAGACGAGCAGGCGGGCCCCCCCGTCGGCCGCCTGCTCGATCAGGGCCAGCGCCTTGACCAGGCTGGCCTCCAGGTCCAGGAACACCGGGGCGGCCTGGACCGCGGCCACAGTCACCGTCGACGCCGGCATGAGCGTTCCCCTAGTCCGTCTAGTCCGTCGCGGGCTTGTGGACGACGACCTCCAGGTACTCCTGGCGCAGGACCAGGGTGTCGTCGTCGGAGAGGTTGAAGCCGGCGGCCACCTTGGCCATGTCGGCCTTGAGGTCGGCGGCGCGGTCGTCGCCGATGGCGGCCACGACCCGGTTGGTGGGGCCGTAGAAGGTGGCGAAGAACTCGGCCTGGTGCTCGGGCGAGGGCCAGCGCCAGCGGAAGGTCCGGCGGGGGGCCGAGATGGTGGCCTCGGGGCCGAACAGCTCGCGCAGCCGCTGCTGGCTGCCCCATTCCACCGGGGGCCGCAGCCCCGGCGGTGGGGGCAGGTAGCGGCCGATGGTCCGGAACAGCTCGCCGATGTAGCCGTCGGGGACCCAGTTGACCATGCCGATGCGGCCGCCGGGGCGGCAGACCCGCAGCAGCTCGGCCGCGGTGCGTTCCTGGTCGGGGGCGAACATGGCCCCGCAGGTCGACAGGACGACGTCGAAGCAGGCGTCACCAAAGGGCAGGTCCTCGGCGTCGCCTTCTTGGAAGCTGGCCTCCAGCCCTTCGGCGGCGGCGCGCTGGCGGGCTCGTTCCAGCAGCGCGGGAACGTAGTCGACGCCGGTGACCTGGCAGAAGCGGCGGGCGGCGGCCAGGGCGGCGTTGCCGTGGCCGCAGGCCACGTCCAGGACCTGTTCGCCGGCGCGGAGGTCGACGGCTTCGCACAGCAGCTCGGCGGTGAGCAGCAGCCGGGTCCCGACGGCCGCGTAGTCGCCGGAGGCCCAGGCGGCCTGCTGCTTCTGCTTGATGGTGGCGATGTCCATTGCCGTACCTCCCATGGTCGGGGCGGTGAGCTGGGTCGAGGTGGCTGGCGGCCGCCCTGGGGTCGCAGCATCCGGCAGCGGTGTGTGAGCCGACGTGTGACCAGGGAACGCTAGGACGCCACCGGGGGCGGGGGATCGGGATCGGTTCCCCAACTCTGGCCGCCCGGGTCCCCATCTCTGGCCGGGACGAGGCCGAGCCGGCGGGCGGCCGCGGCGGCCTGGCGGCGTGACCCGACGCCGAGCTTGGCCAGCAGCGCCGAGACGTGGTGGCCGACCGTCTTGGCCGACAGCGACAGCCGGGTGGCGATCTCGGCGTCGGTCAGGCCCTCGGCCAGCAGGCCGAGCACCTCGACCTGGCGGCCGGTGAGGCCGGCCGGGTTGGCCGCCGTGGCCCGGTTGGGGCCGCGGGGGACGTGCAGGTCGCCGCGCTGCCGGAGCTGGCGCCGGAGCCGCTGGGCCGTCTGGCGGGCACCGAGGCCGTCCAGCAGCGCCAGCGCCTCCAGCGGCGCCTCGTCCCGGTCGCCGCAGGCCAGGGCCAGGGCCCGGTGGTAGGAGCAGCCGAGCTCCTGCCAGGCGCCGGCGGCGGCGCGCCAGTCGCCGGCCAGCAGCAGCCGGTACGGCTCGGCCACCGTTCCCGTCACCGGCCGCGGCGTGCCGGCCAGCCACAACCAGAAGGCCAGCTCCCCCGCGAACCACGGGTGCCCGGCCCGGACGGCCGCCTCGTGCACGCGGCCGGCCTCCTCGGCGACCCGCTCGTCGTCGCCGTGCAGCCAGGCGTACTCGGCCCGGGCGGCGGCCACCTGCCCGGTCCACTGCAGCTCGCCGGTGGCGAAGGCGGCCTCGGTGGCCTCCTGCAGGGTGGCCGCGGCCTCGGGGTCGCCCCGGCGCGCCTGCAGCAGGCCCAGCGGCACCAGCGCGTCCGCCAGCCGGCCGCTGGCGTGCACCCGCTCGGCCAGCGCCGCCCGGGCGTCCTGCTCCGCGCCGGCCCAGTCGCCCTGGTCCAGCCGCAGGCGGGCGCGGTGGCCGAGCAGGTGCTGGGCGTAGCCGGCCAGCTCGTGCGCCTGGACGAAGGCGAGCGCCCGGTCGAGGTCCTGGCCGGCGTGGCCGTAGTCGCGCAGCTCCACGGCGATGGTGGCCAGGTTGGACAGCGCCCGGGCGGCGTGGTCCTCCAGCCCGGCGGCCACCGCCACCTCGAAGCCCTGCTCCAGCTCGGCCCGCCCGCCCTGGTCGCCGCCCTGGAGCCGGGCCGAGCCGATGTTGGTCAGGGCGTGGCTGAGCGTCTCCTGGTCGCCCAGCCGCCCGGCCAGCTCGATCGCCCGCCCGGCCCAGCCCATCGCAACCTCCAGCCGGTTGGCCAGCATGTCGAGCTGGGCCTGGTTGCTGTAGGCCATGGCCAGGTGCCGCCCGGGGGTCAGCGGCTCCAGCACCTCGATGGCGCGGACGGCGGCGGCCTCGGCCGCGCGCCGGTTGCCCGCCCACCAGTGCAGGCGCGACAGCCAGCGCAGGCTCTGGCCCACCTTCTCAAGGTCGCCGATCTCCTCCCGGAGGCGGACGGCCTCCTTGCGGGCGTCGACCGCGTCGCCGGGCACCCCGCTCATGTAGGCCTCGATCGAGAAGGCCTCCAGCAGCTCGGCCCGGGCCGGGGCGGGCCGGCGGCCGGCGTGG
>DASUPQ010000663.1 GCA_036280995.1 Actinomycetota bacterium
CCACGGTGATGCGCGTCCACACCAGCGCCGTGGCCTGGAGGGTGACCCTGACCTGCGGGGCGGCCGCCGTCGCGGTCGCAGCAGGAGCTTGCGCCGGCTGGTCGCCGCCGCGGAGTTCCATGACAGCCAGCGCCGCCAGCACCACCACCAGCGTCCCGACCAGCAGCGGCACCGTCCGACGCCGATGCCGACGCCAGATGGCCCGGCCCGCCCCCATCTTGACGGTGGTCGCGATCGCCGACCCGGCCGGGGCCGCCGCGATGACGCGGGTCGGATCGGCCGGCCGCTGCCGTCTCGCCGGGTCCCGACGCCTCGGAGGGCGCAGCCGCGTGGTTGGTGCCTCGCCGCTTCCAGGAACCGGCGCCCCAGGCCGGAAAGGCGCGGCACGCAGGCGCATGGCTAGGGCAGCGGCCGAGGATGGCCGCTGGGCCGGGTCCTTGGCCAGGGCGGCCTCGCAGGCGTCGGCCAGCCGGGCCGGCACCCAGGGGGCGAGCTCCCGCACCGGCCGGGGCCGCTCGTGCAGGTGGGCCCTGACCACCAGCACTGGTGAGTCGCCGAGGAACGGTGGGCGGCCGATCAGCAGTTCATACAGGACCGCGCCAAGCGAATAGACGTCGGTTGCCGGGGTGGCCGCCTGCCCGGCGGCCCGCTCCGGCGAGATATAGGCGGCGGTCCCATACAGCCCACTGCCGGTGGTCGAATGGGTCTCATCGGCCGCCGCGGCGATGCCGAAGTCCATCACCTTGACCTCGCCGGCCGGAGTCAACAGCACGTTGCTTGGCTTGATGTCGCGGTGGACGATCCCCCGGCTGTGGGCGACGTCGAGGGCGTCGGCCACGGCCGCGCCGATCCGGGCCGCCTCGCTGGGTGGCAGCGGGCCGCCGGCCAGCCGGTCGGCCAAGGTGTCGCCCTCCAGGAGCTCCATGACCAGATACGGCAGGCCACCATCCCGGCCGAAGTCGTACACCCGGGTCACATTGGGGTGGGTAAGCTTGGCGGTCGCCCGCGCCTCCCGGACAAACCGCCTGGTCGCTCGGGGGTCGTCGGCCAACTCCTGGACCAGCACCTTGAGCGCGACCCGGCGCCCCAGCACGGTGTCGTCGGCCTCCCACACCTCGCCCATCCCGCCGACCCCGATCCGCCGCACCAGGCGGTAGCGTCCCCCAGGGCCGAGCGAACGATGCGCTCCCGTCATTGCCTGCCTCTCCCCGCGTGCCTCCTGAAGAGGACTGCGCCGCCAACCAGGCCCCGAATCCTGCCAACCTGCGCCCGGCACTACCCAGCAGCCGGCTCGGTGACAGCATGCTGGTCCATCGCTCCCGGTTCTCTTGGACACTGAGTAGGCAGGGGTGAAGAACGCCCGACGTCCGCGCTGCGACCGTCGGGTACGGCGCGTCGTTCGAGTACGCAACCGCCATGAAGCACCGGTCTGGTCAACCACGCAGATTGCGGTGGAGTCTGTCTGAACCGCCCCGGGGTCACCGGAGGCTCAGGCATCCGGGACGGTTCACAGTCCGTGGGAGATCGATGTTGACCGCTACTGTCCCCTAGGTCATGCCCCAGCACTCCCCCGCCCGGCGGGCGCTTCTGCTACCGACGCCTTCGAGGGTGAGCCCGCCAGAGAGGCCGGGTGCCTCGTCGCCTGGCCACTCTTGGAGTCCTCGAAGGTGTTGGCATGACCCGAGACTAGGTGACCTCGTCGTTGTAAGCGAGCTTCAACGGGCCGAGCTACCTGCGAGCAGCCTGACTGACCTCCGGCTTCGTTGTCCGCCGATGACCGTGATTGTCCGTGCGGTCCCACCCGTCTGCGGCCCCAGCGCGGCCCAAGCGGGAGGGCGAATCGCTTTCACCGGGAGCCGGGGCACCGCTCAGAAGGATCGGCCCTCGGCCTGCTCGGCTGCCGGCAGCGAAAAGTGGGTCTGCATCAGCAGCCAGCGGTCATCCCGCCGCTCCAGGACGGCGGTGAAGCGACCAGCCAAGCTCAGGTCTTGGCCGTCCACGCGAGCCTGCACGCTGACCCGTCCAGCCACCCAGGCCACCGGGCCAGCCTCCGACACGACCAGCGGCTCATACGCGACCGACAGCGCCTCGGCCTGCGAGAAGTCCCGCTCGACCTGCGCCTTGAACTCTTCTGGCCCGACCCGCCACTCGTCGTGGCCGGTGCCGATGCCGACCACATCGTCATCCGGTGCGATGAGGGCGAGGGCCCGGTCCAAGTCCCGCTTGCTGTAGGCATCTGCCCACTGCCTGAGTGTGGCCTCGACGGCCGTTTGGGTCTGCGGGCTGGCTTCCATCGGTGCCCCTCCCTGGCTCGCATCCCGACGTACCGAGTCTTTCTGACCGCACCAGGGACATCAAGTTGATGGCGAGCGCATGCCTCTGCTGTGTGAACGCAAGCATCGTCATCTCGGGACCAGCGGCAATGCTTCGACTGTGTCTCTGACCTTGGCGTTTGGTGTCGTTGGGTGTCGG
>DASUPQ010000664.1 GCA_036280995.1 Actinomycetota bacterium
CCGGCGTGCGCGGGTTCGTGACCGTCGACGACGCGCAGCGCACCGCCAACCCGCGGGTGTACGCGGCAGGTGATGTCACCGGCGCCCCGCAGTACGTCTACGTCGCGGCCGCCACCGGCCGCGCCGCGGCGGTCAACGCCCTCGCCACAGGCGGCGCCCGCCCGGCCCGCGTCGACTACACCGGGCTGCCGTCGGTGGTGTTCACCCGCCCGCAGCTGGCCTCGGCCGGGCTCACTGAAGCTGAGGCCCTGGCCGCCGGGCACCAATGCAACTGCCGGGTCCTCGACCTCGCGGACGTGCCGCGGGCGCTGGTCAACCGCGACACTCGCGGCGCGGTCAAACTGGTCGCCGACGCCGGCACCGGCCGGGTGCTCGGCGTGCACGCCCTGGCCGACGGAGCCGGCGAGATGATGCTCGCCGCGACCTACGCCATCAAGGCCAAGATGAGCGTCGACGACATCGCCGACACCTGGGCGCCCTACCTGACCATGGCCGAAAGCCTGCGGATCGTCGCCCGGACGTTCCGCAACGAGCTGCCAACCTCCTGCTGTGCCTGACACCCCAGGCGGTGGCGGCCGCCGCGTTCTGTGGGAGGCCGACGCGCGCGATGTGCTGCACCGTGCACGTTCTGCTGCTCACCGGCGGCCTCGCTGGCATCGCCGGCACCTCCACCGCGGCCGCGCGGGCGGCTCGCTACGTGGGCGGCGCGGGTGCGCCGAGTACGAGCCGGCTGCTCATGTCTAGCTTGACCTCGCCGTAGGGGGCGACGTGGGTCCAGAACAGCGGGGTCAGGCCGCGGCGGTCCGCTTCGGTCAGCTGCGCGGCCCACCCGTCGTCGGCGAGCACGTCCTGCACCATCAGGGTGTTTACCCGTTGACTGAACTACCGGGAGAGTCCACGCGGATCACGGTGCGGGCCGGGACAGGGCCGCTACGGTCCCGACCTGTGAGCGACAGAGAGGAGGACGACCGGGATCTCGGGTCGTTTGCCGTGCCGAGGGTCGGGTCACTGGCCGAGACCGGCGACGTGTGAGAGCCGTGGCGGCTAGTGGACCCGGCGGGCGAGGTGGTCGGGTCGCGGTGTGGCTGCGGGACTTGCAGGCGGCCGGGCGGTCGGCGTTGACCCAGCGGTCGTACGGGGATGGATCTGCTGCGCTGGTTCCGGTTCCTGTGGGCGGTTGAGGTGCCGTGGAACCATGCCACCCGGTCTGAGGCGCGCGACTTCACCCGATGGGTCCAGATCACCGACAAGCCAAGAGGCTCCGGTGTTGGCGCGGCGACGCCGGGTCGGGGCCGATGGTCAACCCGTTCCCGGTGGCCCGTCGCAAGGGGCGCGCTCACGCCCACCACAACCCGATGGAGCCCTACCGCAATGAGCGGTCGGGGTTGTACCGGCCCCGGCATGTCCAGCGGGTGCCGCACAGCATCCCCGACGAGAAGTGCAACGAGCTGTTCGCCCAGTCTCCTCGCATCGTGACCTGGCGCTGGTCGCGATGTGGGTGTCCTCGGGGGCTCGGGCCGCAGAGTTGCTGGGCGCCCGTCAGCGCGACGCGGACCCCGGACAACAGCTGATCACGGTGGTGCGCAAGGGAACAAGGGCGATCCAGCAGGTGCCGGGCCTCGCCAGACGCGTTCGTGTGGCTGAGGTTGTATCAGGCTCAGATGCACGGCCTGGTTGCCGCAAAGGCAGACGACCCGCTGTGGTGGACACTTCGGCGACCGTTCCGGCCGCTGGCCTATCACGCCGCCTACCGGATGTTCGGCCGGGCCAACGCCGTGCTGGGCACCAACTGGACCCTGCACGATTTGAGGCACACTGCGGCCTACCGGATGGCCCGCGACCCCGAGGTGCCGCTGACCGACGTGCAGTGGGTACTTGGTCACGCGCTGCTCAGCACCACCCAGATTTATATGACGCCGCTGCCCGAGGACGTGATCGCGGGCGTGCTCGCCCACCACGCGCGCCGAGCAGGCCAGGCAGCGCAGCCCTCCTCGACATCGCCGAGCCAGCCGTTGGCGTCGTATCGG
>DASUPQ010000665.1 GCA_036280995.1 Actinomycetota bacterium
GTTGATGTGCTGCCCACGGAGGAGTTCCAGGATGACCACCTTCCCGGAGCGATCAATCTGCCCCTCCGCAGGATCGAGACCGAGGCCAGGAGGGCGCTCGACCCGAGCCGACCCGTCGTCGTGTACTGCTGGGACTCAGCCTGAGACCTCAGTCCACGAGCCGCGTGGCGGCTCGAGAGCCTAGGGTTCGCCGAGGTCTACGACTACATGGACGGTGAGCTGGACTGGTTGGCCGCTGGCCTGCCGACCGAGGGCCGGAACGCCAGCCGGCCTCGGGCCGGCGATGTGGCCCGGCGAGAGGTCCCGACGTGCCGGCTTGACGAGTCGATTGGCGAGGTTCGGGAGCGAGTCCGGGCCGCCGGATGGAATGCCTGCGTGGTCGTGAACGACGAGCGGGTCGTTCTTGGCCTCCTGCGGGCCGAGGAGCTCCGGCGGGGCGACGAGCCGATCGAGCGGGTCATGCGGCCCGGGCCCAGCACGTTCCGCCCCCACGTGCCGATCGAGGAACTGGCCCATCATATGATCCACCACGACCTACCGGCGTCGCCGGTGACCACGTCCGACGGCCGTCTCGTCGGGCTGTTGAGAAGAGAAGACGCGGCCCGGGTCGCGCTGGAGCAGATCAGGACCCAGCAAGCCGACCACAAGGCAGCCGATGACATCCACTGAGGCCCGACCGCCTCCCACCTGCACATTGTGCGGCGTGGTGGTGGAGTGCTGTGCCTTCTGCGAACGAGTGGTCTGCGCCGAGGCCATCTGCTCCCGATGCCTGCGGATCCAGTTCCGAGAGTCCTTGCCTCATCTCCATGTTCACGGGGGATGATCCGCCGTGCTCGGACCTGTGCCCGGCTCGAGCCACGAGCCGTAGGAGGACCCGCATGGGGCTGGAACCCGGGGCGACCAACACCCTCACGGTCGTTGTCGACGAGTCGATGACGGCCGACCGGTTCGGCAACATCGGCGTCCAGGTGCTGGCCACCCCGATGCTGGTGAGCTACTTCGAGCTCGCCGCCCACCAGCTCGCCCTGCCAGCGCTGGAGCCGGGCCAGGGGACGGTGGGATCGCACATCGACATCCGGCACCTGGCGGCCACTCCGATCGGCATGCAGGTCACCGTCCGGGCGACCCTTACCAAGCGCGATGGGCGGCGACTGCGCTTCCGGGTCGAGGCCGACGACGACCACGAGCGTGTCGGGGAGGGCACCCACGAGCGCTTCATCGTCGACATGCAGAGGTTCATGGGACGTATCACCCGCAAGGTCCCCTAAGACAATGAGCGTGGTCGGTCGGACTGTGCCGGGAGCTCCCTGGGCTGGGCGATGTGCGATCCTCTCGCGCTCACCTTGATCACAGAGCGTCGATCAGCAGGTGCCGACTCTCGGGTCACCGCGGTGCTGAACCGCCCCGGGTTCATCGGAGGCTTGATTGCTTGAGTCTGTCGATGCTGTTTGGGGCCTCCCTTCGGTGGTAGGTGGCCTCGAACTCTGCCGGCGGGATGTGGCCGATCGGTTCCAGGAGCCGGCGGTGGTTGAACCAGTCGACCCACTCCAAGGTGGCGTACTCGACCTCGTCGATGCCCTTCCAGGGGCCGCGCCGGCGGATCAGCTCGGTCTTGTACAGCCCGATGATGGTCTCGGCCAGGGCATTGTCGTAGCTGTCGCCGACCGAACCGACCGAGCAGGCCGCGCCGGCCTCGGCCAGCCGTTCGGTGTAGCGGATGGACAGGTATTGGCTGCCCCTGTCGGAGTGATGCACCAGGCCATCCACCTGAGCTTGGCGGCGCCAGATGGCCATCTCCAGGGCGTCCAGGGCCAGGTCGGTGCGCAGCGACCGCGAGGCCTGCCAACCCACGATGAAGCGGCTGAACGCATCGATGACCAAGGCGACATAGACAAAGCCGGACCAGGTCGCCACGTAGGTGAGATCGGCGACCCACAGCTGGTTGGGTCGCTGCGCAGCAAAGTCACGATCCACCAGGTCCGCGGGTCGGGCGGCGGTCGCATCCGGCGTGGTGGTCCGGCGGGGCTTGCCACGCACGGCGCCACGCACGCCCAGCTCACGCATCAGGCGCTCGACGGTGCAGCGGGCCGCCGTGATCCCCTCGCGGTGCAGCTGGCGCCACACCTTGCGGGCGCCGTAGACGCCGAAGTGCTCGGCATGGATCCGGGTGATCTCGGCCTTCAGTTCCTGGTCGCGCAACGCTCGGGCCGAGCTGGGGCGGCGTGTGGCGGCGTGGTAGGTGGACGGGGCGATCGGCAGCAGCCGGCAGATCGGCTCGACCCCATAGCGGTGCCTGTGCTGGTTGATGTAGGCGATCATCTGCTCGGTCGGCGGTCGAGCTCCGCCCCGAAGAAAGCCGCCGCGGACTTCAGGATCTCATTCGCGCGACGCAACTCGCGGACCTCGCGCTCCAGCGTCTTGAGCCGCTCGCGCTCGTCGCTGGTCAGCCCCGGCCGCAGCCCGTCATCAGTCTCGGCGCGACGGACCCACTTGCGAAGGGTCTCCGACGACATCCCGAACTTGTGCGCGATGGAGCAGATCGCCGCCCACTGGGAGGGGTGCTCGTCCTGGTGCTCGAACACCAGCCGGACGGCCCGCTCCCGCAGCTCCTGGGGATACCTGCCTGGTCGTGTCATGGCTCCAACCTCTCACGAGTCGGAGCCTCCAGAAATCCCGGGGCGGTTCAGATCCTGGCAGGTCGCTCATGGTGTCCACACTCGCCCGCGACCAGTCCAGCCGTCCCGCTCACCCAACCGGTCCAGCACCTCCAGATGCAGCTGGTCGGACACGCCGGCCTGGGCCCACTCGGTCAGCCGGCACCAGCAGGTCGCCGGCTGCGGCGTCGCCGTCGGGCAAGTCGTCAGGCCTCGAATCCCGCGAACGGACGGACTTCGATCGGCGCCTTGATGGCATCGGTGACCCTCGACGCCCCACGCCCCAGCCGACTTCAGTCCTGCTGGAGGGTGCCGAGCTGCTGGTGGGACTGCTGCATCTCCTCGTCGGTCATCGGCTCGCGAACCTCGCCGTCGACGCTGTGGACCGACAACAGGTAGTGCGTCATGGTGGAACTCCCCCATATTGGGCGCACGTCCCGCCGCTCACCCTGACACGGTCCGATCGGTTGTCGCTGAGTGCCGTGATCCACCCAGCTTCGACCGGCAGCTACCCAGGCAGCTTGGCCGCCAGGACGTCGACCGGCTCGATGACCGGAGGCTGCGCGAACAGCTCCGGCGCCTGGGCCATCAACGCGGCCGCCACCTGGCCGCCAAGGTGGGCTTGGCGGCCCGCGTCGTCGGGAAAGGCGTCGAAGATCCCAAACTCCGAGGGTCCAAGGCGGACCGCGAACCAGGCGATGGTCGCCGGTTCCTCCTCCACCAGCGCCAAGCCGCCCTCAAGGAAGCTGACCACCTCGGCCTCCTTGCCGGGCGTGGCCACCAGACGAACAAGCAGTCCCACCGTAACCATCACCGCTCTCCTTCCAAGGAGCCGCCGCCACCAAGCAAACCAACCATCAAGCATCATACTGCGGGGGCGCACGCGCTCGGACAGGGAGACGATGCGGTACGGCGACGGCG
>DASUPQ010000666.1 GCA_036280995.1 Actinomycetota bacterium
GCCGCCGCCGCGCCGCTGCTGGCCGACCCCGAGCGCCTGGCCGAGATGGCGGCCGCGATGCGCGCCCAGGCCCACCCGGCCGCCGCCGAGGAGCTGGCCGCCCTGGTCGTCGAGGCCTCGGGCCGGCGCACCCGGGAGGAGTTCCTGGCCGACGTGGCCGCGGCCGCGACCCCGGTCGACCGGGAGGCCACCGGCTGGTTCGAGTCGGCCGCCGCCCCCGCCGGCGGCCCGTCGGTGCAGCGCCGGGTCGACCACCGCACCAAGCGCATGGAGGCCTACCCGCCGGTCGACCGCAAGGCGCACCCCCCTCGAGAGGACCCCCCGGCCGGGGACGCCTCCACGAACGGCCGCGACGCCCGGGCCGCCCGGCCACCCACCGACCGGGACGCCGGGCCATGAGCGGCCCGCTCCCGGTCGGGGGGACCGTGCACCTGGTGGGGGTGGGCGGGGCCGGGATGAGCGGGCTGGCGCGCCTGCTGCTGGCCGCGGGCCACCGGGTCACCGGGTCGGACCGCAGCGAGTCGGCCACCCTTGCGGCGCTGCGGGCGCTCGGCGCCGAGGTGTGGGCCGGCCACGACGGCGCCCGGCTGGGCCGGCCCGACCTGGTGGTCGCCTCGACCGCCATCCGGCCGACCAACCCGGAGCTGGTCGCGGCCAGGATCCTCGACATCCCCGTCCTCGGCCGGGCCCAGCTCCTGGCCAGGCTCATGGCCGGCAGGACCGGCATCGCCGTCGCCGGCACCCACGGCAAGACGACCACCACCGGGATGGTGGTGGCCATCCTGGAGGCGGCCGGGCTCGACCCGTCGTTCGCCGTCGGCGGCGACTTCAAGGCCAGCGGCGTCAACGCCGCCGCCGGGAGCGGCCCCCACTTCGTGGCCGAGGCCGACGAGTCCGACGGCTCGTTCCTGGAGCTGTCCCCGGCCGTCGCCGTGGTCACCAACGTCGAGGCCGACCACCTCGACCACTGGGGCGACCTGGACGCCGTCCGGGGCGCCTTCCGGGCCTTCGTCGGCCGGCTGCCCGCCGACGGCACGGCCGTGCTCTGCGCCGACGACCCGGGCGCCCTCGAGCTGGCCGGGGCCGCCCCCTGCCCGGTGGTCACCTACGGCTTCGCCGCCGGGGCCGACCTGCGGGGCGAGGTGCTGGCCATCGACGGCCGGGGCGCCCGCTTCGCCGCGGTCGCCGCCGACCAGCCGCTGGGCGAGGTCGCCCTGGTCGTCCCCGGCCGCCACAACGTGGCCAACGCGCTCGGGGCCATCGCGGCCTCCCGGGCCGCCGGGGCGCCGTTCGAGGCCGCCGTGGCCGGCCTGGCCGGCTTCACCGGCGCGGCCCGGCGCTTCCACCACCGGGCCGAGGCCGGCGGGGTCACGGTGGTCGACGACTACGCCCACCATCCCACCGAGGTCGCGGCCAGCCTGGCCGCGGCCCGCCTGGGCGGCTGGAAGCGGGTGGTGGCCGTGTTCCAGCCCCACCTGTACTCCCGCACCCGGCTGTTCGCGGCCGAGTTCGGCCGGGCCCTGGCCGCCGCCGACCTTTTGGTGGTGACCGACGTCTACGCGGCCCGGGAGGACCCCGAGCCGGGCGTCGACGGCGCCCTGGTCGCCGGCGCCGCCGGCCACGCCCGCCCCGACCTCGACTGCGTGTACGAGCCCGACCGGTCCGCCCTGGCCGCCCGGGTCGCCACCCTTGTCCAGCCGGGCGACCTGGTCCTCACCCTGGGCGCCGGCGACATCACCACCCTGGCCGACGAGCTCGCCCCGCTCCTGGCCGCGAGGCCGCGATGACCTGGCCGCCGATGCCGCCGCCGGTCGGGCCGGTGGACCCCGGGGCGCTCGAGGCGACGGCGGCCGAGCTGGCGGCGCGCTGCCCGGGGCGGGTCAGCCGCGACCTGTCGCTGGCTCCGCTGACCACCTTCCGGCTGGGGGGGCCGGCGGCCGTGTTCCTGCGGGCCGAGACCCTCGACGACCTGGCCGCCCTGGCCGGGGTGCTGGGCGACACCCGGCTGCCGCTGCTGGTCGTCGGGCGCGGGTCCAACATGCTGGTCGCCGACGGCGGCTGGCCGGGGATCGTGCTCCACCTCGGCCAGCGCTTCCGGCGGGTCGAGGTGGAGGGCACCGAGCTGGAGGCCGGGGGGGCCACGCCCCTGCCCGGCGTGGCCGCCCGCTCGGCCAGGGCGTCGCTGGGCGGGATCGCGTTCGCGGTGGCCATCCCGGGCACCGTCGGCGGCGGGGTCAAGATGAACGCCGGCGCCCACGGGAGCGAGCTGGCCGACCGCCTGGTCTGGGCCGACGTGTTCCACCTGACCGGCGAGGTCCCGGGCCGGGGGTCGGGGGGGCTCAGCCGTAGCCCCCCGGTGGATCGGCTGGTGCGGATGAAGCCGGACGAGCTCGGCTTCGGCTACCGGCGCTCGGCCCTGCCGGCCGGCGCGGTGGTGACGGCCGCCCGCTTCGCCCTCGCCCCGGCGCCCGAGGCCACCGTCCGGGCCGAGATCGACGAGGCCCGGCGCTGGCGGCGCGACAACCAGCCGGTGAACCAGCCCAACTGCGGCAGCGTGTTCGCCAACCCCCCCGAGATGGCCGCCGGCCGGGTGGTCGAGCTGCTCGGCATGAAGGGCGAGGCCCACGGCGGGGCCAGGGTCAGCGAGGTCCACGCCAACTTCATCGTCGCCGCCGACGGCGCCACCGCCGCCGACGTGCTCGTCCTCATCCGCCGGGCCATGCGCCGGGCCCGCGACGAGCTCGGCGTCACCCTCCGCACCGAGGTCCAGCTCGTCGGCGACTTCGGCGACCCCCCGGAGGGGTCCGGGGAACCCCAGGGGGGTGCCCCGGTGGATCAGGACAACGAGGAGGTGGCCCGGTGACCCAGCGGGCCGGCGCGTCCGGGCGGGCCGGCGGGGGAGCGGCCCCCAGGCGGCGCCCCCCGGCCGACAAGCGCATCGCCGAGCGGCGCAAGGCGATCATCGCCGCCAGGGCGCGGCGGCGGCGGCGCACTCTCGGGTGGGGACTGGCCGTCATCGCCCTGACGGTCGGGGTGGCCTACCTGATCCGGACGCCGCTGTTCGGGCTCAGCGAGGTGCGGGTCTCC
>DASUPQ010000667.1 GCA_036280995.1 Actinomycetota bacterium
AACGGGCCTCCGCCTCGCGCAGCAGGATGTCGGCCTCCCCCAGGTCGAAGACGAGCGGCTTCTCGACGAACAACGGGAAGCCGGCCCGGATGACCTTGAGCGTCGGCTCGAAGTGGCCCTCGTTGGCCAGGCAGATCGAGACCAGGTCGGGCTGTTCCCGCTCGAGCATCTCGTCGAGGTCGACGTACGGGTTGGCCCCGAACTCGTTGGCCCGGACCGCGGCGCGTTCGGACGTGCGGCCGACCACCGCGCACAGGTCGACGTCGGGCCGCTCGGCATACACCCGAGCGTGCTCGCGTCCCCACCACGGCCCGGTGCCCACGACCGCCACCCTGGTCTGCTGCTCGTCCGTCACGGTGCCTCCACGGATCAGCGGTTGCCGGGCCGGCGGTCACCGTCGCCGCCGACGGCTCCCATTCTCGTACCCTCAGACGGGTGAGCCGAGCGGTACGGCGACGCCTGGCGGGCCGAGGTTGGCGCCAGCCGGCCCCAGCTCCCGGTCGACGCCACGCCCTACCCAGGGAGCACCCGAACCACCCCGCCCGGCAGCTTGTCGCACCAGTGGGTGTAGCGGCGGTAGGCCGGTGGGATCACGCGGCTGCGGTCGGCGTAGGCGAGCAACGTGCTGTCCCACATGGGCAGCAGCCTGGGGGGTTGCGGGGGTGTCCTCGGGCGGGAGGGGCGACCCGGGCGCGTCGAACAGCTCGGAGCCGTCCGGGCCCTCCAGCTGCTCCACGTCGGCGGCCAGCGTGACCAGGGCGTCGCGAACCACCGGCCTTCTGAGCAGGGTGAACTGGGCGACGTCGTGGACCGAGGTCTTGGGCGTCGGCGATCACCCTGGCCGCGTCGGCCGCTCGATCCCGAGCACGATCGCGACCACGGCCAGCAGCACGCCGATGGCCAGGGTGCCGAGCGTGTCGGACAGCGGGTCGCTGGTGAGCGCGGCCAGCCCGACCCCCACGAAGGCCATGCTCGCCCAGCTCGGCGGCCGAGTCCTCCAGCAGCACCACGGCGAGCTCGGGTTGCTTGGTCCGGATGAACGACCGCCAGCTCTGGTCGCCCCGCAGAGGTCCGAGGACGCCCCGGTGACCAGGAAGCCGACGAACTTGGCGACGGCGATGCCCAGGTTGGCGAGGAGGGCGGCGACGGCCGCGGTGACGCCGGCACCCGAACCGGAGCCCGCCGCGGGTGCCGCCTTCCCTGCCCATCCGTCCTTCCTCCCTTTCCACGAACCAGACCAAGCCGGCGTTACCCGGGTTGGGAATCGGGGTACACACCTGCTGGCTATTCTTGGCAAGTTCCCTGGGAGCGTCGATGGGTTCGCAGTCCGAGCAGTCGGAGCAGCTCCGTCGCCCAGCCGGCCGACCGGGACCACTGAACACCACGGACGAGACAGCCCGATGCCCGCACTGCCAGGCGTCGGTGCAGAACGACCAGTCCGAGTGGAACCAGGTCATGCGCGACGAGACCGAGCTGCAGTCGGTCGACCGCCACTTCAACGAGCTGCTCCAGGAGCTCCGCGTCGCCCAGACGGGCGTCCAGATCCTGTTCGCGTTCCTCCTGGGGCTGGCCTTCACCCCCCGCTTCCCCGACCTCACCGGCGAGCAGCAGACCATCTACCTGGTCACCCTCGTCCTGTCGGCGATCTCGGCGGCGCTGCTGATCGGCCCGGTCGGCTACCACCGCACCGTCTTCCGCCAGCGGCTGCGGCCCCAGCTGGTCAAGACGGGCCACCGCTATGCGATCGCCGGTCTGGTCCTGCTGCTGCTCGCGCTGGTCGGGGCGGTGCAGCTGGCGGCCAGCTTCGTGCTCGGGGGGTGGGCGTCGATCCTGGCCGCCGCCCTGGCCGGCCTGTTCGCCACCTTGTGGTTCGTGATCCCCCTGTTCCACCGGCGCCGGCACCAGCGCCGGCCGGACGCCCAGGACGCCGACCTGCCCGCCACTGGTTGAGGCGTCCCGCACACTGATCGCATGAACGGGTTCGGCAACGCCGTGCGCCGCGGCCCCATGGTGGGGCTCGCGCTGGTCCTGCTCGTGGGCGTGGCGGCCTGCGGCGGGTCGCCGGCGCCGTCGCCGCCGGCGGAGCGGGCGCCACAGGTCATGGGCACCGAGACGGTCGGGCCGCGGGTGCGGGACCTGGTGGTCGACTCGCCCGCGCTCGGCCAGTACGTCCTGGTGCGGCTGCTGCTCCCCCGCCGCTTCGAGGCCGAGCCGGACCGGCGCTGGCCGGTGCTGTGGCTGCTGCACGGCTGCTGCGACAGCTACGAGAGCTGGACCCGCTCCACCGACCTCGAAGCCCTTCCCGGCCTGGACGAGGTGCTGGTGGTCATGCCCGACGGCGGGCAGATCGGCTTCTACTCCGACTGGCTCGACGGCAGCACCGGCGGGCCGGCCCGCTGGGAGACCTTCCACCTGACCGAGCTGCGCCGGCTCCTGGAGCGCGACTGGCGGGCCGGCCGGCGACGGGCCGTGGCCGGGCTCTCCATGGGCGGGCTCGGGGCGATGGCCTACGCGGCCCGCCATCCAGGGATGTTCCGGGCGGCGGCCTCCTACAGCGGGCTGCTGCACACCCGCTACGACGGCCCTCCGTCGCCGGGCGCCCCGATCGTCCAGAACCTGCTCGGCACCTTTGGCGAGGACCCGGGAGCCCTGTGGGGCGACCCGGCACGGAACGCCGGCGTCTGGGCCGCCCACAACCCCCACGACCTCGCGCCCCGGCTGCGTGGCGTCGACCTGTTCGTCTCGGCCGGCAACGGCCAGCCCGGGCCGCTCGACGGGCCGGCACCCGACGCGCAGGCCCAGCAGATCGAGGCCGACCTCTACCCGCAGAGCCTCGCGTTCGTGGAACGACTGGGCCAGCTCGGCATCCCCGTCCGGTTCGACGACTACGGCCCCGGCACCCACGACTGGCCCTACTGGGAGCGGGAGCTGCGCCGTTCGCTGCCCCTGCTGCTGGACGCCCTCCGCCGCCCGGCCGGCTAGGACCCGAACCGCCAGGTCACCGAACACG
>DASUPQ010000668.1 GCA_036280995.1 Actinomycetota bacterium
CTTCGGCGACTCACCTGCGGTTCCCGCGTCCTGTCACCGCCGGAGCGGCGGGACGGTACCACGGGCCTTTCAAGGTCGTCAAAGACTTCCCACCTGCCCGGTCAGCGTACTCCTGGTGGAGCACCGCCCGCCACGTCGTCACCTTCACACAGAAGCGCCGCCCTGCGCCCCGACCTGCTGGGCGTCAGGACGGCCACCGAACAGCCGTCGGATCGAATCCTCTTGGCGCTCGGCGACCTCCTGTCTTCCGATGCCGACGCCGCTGGCGTCGTCCCGGAGAGGTCCTCGGTCTCGAAGAACTTCCCTGCTTGCAGCCTGGAGAAGGTAGCACCGGCGTCGACAGCGTGTCAACTTGGCACCGGCGCCTGGACCCCAGCAACCACAACGGTTCCAGCGCTGCGATGGGTCCAACGACCGGGACCGTGGCGGTATTCCGTGAGGGTCGGGCGAGGCCGGTGGGTCAGGACCCTGGGGCCTGCAGGCGGACCGGGGACCGCCGGCCGACGGTGAGCAGGCGCCCCTCGAGCTCCGCCGGCGGCCAGCTCTGCTCGATCGAGCCGACCGGCTGGCCGTCGAGGCGGACCGCCCCCTGGGTGACCAGCCGCCTGGCCTCGCCCCGCGACCCGACCAGACCGGCGTCGGCCAGCAGGGCGACCACCCAGACCTGGCCGTTGCGGACGGCGCCCTCGGGAATCGGCAGCGGCGTGGCCGGGCCGGCGTCGCCGCCTCCCCCGGCGCGCAGCCGGACCCCGGCGTCGAAGGCGGCCTCGGCGGCGGCCGCGGCCTCCGGCCCGTGGTACAGGGTGACGACCTCGCGGGCCAGGCGGCGCTTGACGTCGCGGGCGCCGGCGCCGCCGGCCTCGGTCTGGGCGGCCAGCCGGCCGGCCTCGTCCGGGTCCAGGTCGGTGGTGAGCCGCAGGTACTCGGGCACGACCTCGTCGGGGATCCGCATCAGCTTGCCGAACTGGGCCTCGGGGGGCTCGTCCAGGTAGATGCCGTTGTCGAGGCTCTTGGACATCTTCTGGACGCCGTCGGTCCCGCGCAGCAGCGGCATGGTGAGCACGATCTGGCCGGGCTGGCCGTGGGCCCGCTGCAGGTCACGGCCGATGTGCAGGTTGAAGGTCTGGTCGGTGCCGCCCAGCTCCACGTCGGCCTCGATGGCGACCGAGTCCATGCCCTGCATCAGCGGGTACAGGAACTCGACCAGGGAGATCGGCTGGCCGGCACCGTAGCGGGTGCGGAAGTCGTCGCGCTCCAGCAGCTTGGCCACGGTCACGTTGGCGGCCAGCCTGGCCACGTCGGCGAAGGTCATGGGAGCCAGCCAGTCGGCGTTGCGGCGCACCTCGGCGGCGTCGACGTCGAGCACCTTGGCGACCTGCTCCAGGTAGGTGCGGGCGTGCTCGGTGACCTCGTCCTCGGTCTGCTGCTTGCGGGTCTGGCTGCGCCCGCTAGGGTCGCCGACCAGACCGGTGAAGTTGCCGATGATCAGCACGACGGTGTGCCCGAAGCGCTGGAACTGGGCGAGCTTGCGCAGGACGACCGCGTGCCCGAGGGTCAGGTGGGCCGACGACGGGTCGATGCCGAGCTTCACCCGGAGGGGACGGCCCTCGGCCTTGGCCGCGGCCAGCCGCTCGGCGAGGCCGTCGCGCGGGTGGAGCTCGGCGACCCCGGCGGTGAGCACCCGCAGCTGCTCCTCGACGGGCGCCAGAGGGGTGGGCACGGCGGCAGACCTCCACAGCAGGCGATCGACTCGAAGACGAAACGCTAGCACGGCCCGGGATGAAGCCGGCCGCCGCGGATGCCCACGTTCACCTTGCCATGTTCTGCCCCACCACCACGCCACCCTCGGCCCCTGGCGTCCCCGGCCGGGCCGGCGGGCGGGGCGGCCCGGGCGGCCGGGGCGCCGGTCGAGCTGACCGTGGCCGTTGACGGCCAGGGCGCCGGGGGCTCGGGATGACCATGGTCCCCGGGGTCCTCGGCCAGCCCGAGGGCGCCGCCCGGCAGCTGCTCGACCAGGCCGGCCGGGACGCCGCG
The DNA here is from genome assembly GCA_036280995.1 of Actinomycetota bacterium. Classification (NCBI taxonomy): domain Bacteria; kingdom Bacillati; phylum Actinomycetota; species Actinomycetota bacterium. Next base: position 2,035 of record DASUPQ010000668.1, read on the forward strand.
GTGCTGGCCGGCTGCGACACCGACCCGGCCCGCGCCGCCGCCGCGCCCGGCCGGGTCTGGCGCTCCGGCCGTGTCCGGCTCTGGGTCGCCCCCCGGGCTGCCGGCCCTCCCCACGACCCCCACCACCAGCGCCGGCGAGGGGTAAGCGGCCCGGCGGCTACCCGGCCGCCTTCTTCCCCCGGACCGTGTCCAGCACGCTGTGCGCCTGCTGGTCGACCACGCGGGTGAAGAGCTGCTGGGCGTAGCCGAAGACCAGGGCCCAGGCGAGGATCTGGGCGGAGGTGTCGAGGGCGCTGAGGCCGGGGACGAACTGGCCTCGCATGAGCAGGAGGCCGAGGAAGGCGGTGACCGCGCCCATGGGGAGCTTGAGGGTGGCCAGGGCGACGGGCAGGCCGTAGGGCTCGGAGGAGCCGCGGATGCCGCGCAGGGCGGTGGCGGCGGCGACGGCGGCCGCGGTGAGGCCGATGACCTCGACGACCAGGAGGTCGGCGGGGCCGGCGGTCCGCTTGACGACGTCGTCGACATCGGGGGCGGCCGGGCCCGACTCCTGGCCGGTGTCGAGCAGGGCCGACTGCCCCGTGGGGCAGACGACCACGGTCTGGCCGGACCGCTCGGGCTGGAAGCAGAGCGGGACGAGCGACGGGCTGATGAACCCGAGGACGGCGATGCCGACCGCGATCAGGGTCATCACCACCGAGGTGACGATCAGGACGTTGCGGAAGCTGCGGACCCGGAGCTGCTCGCGCAGGGCGGCCTTGCTGGCCGCGCGGACGCTGCCGACGACGGCGTTGCGCTCCCGTGCGGTGATGGCCGACAGCTCGGCGGCGCCGGCCAGGGCCTGGTCGGAGCCGAGACGGCCGGCGAGGCGCTCGAGCTCGCGGCGGCGCGGGTCGCCGGGGTCGAGGTGGCGCTGGACGTGGTTGAGGAGGCTCGGCATCTGGCCGGCCAGGTAGCTGTCGGGCGCGACCCGGAGCAGGTTGGCCTCGGCGGCGTCGAGGTTGCTCATGGCCCGGCCGATGGTCGAGCCGGTCACCGACGCCCACAGGCGGTGGAACTGGGCCCGGCGGCCGCGGCGGCCCTCGGCGGCCTGCTTGACCGCCTCCAGGTGCTCGCGGATGGCCGTCCACCAGGGGTCGTCGGCGTCGGCCGGGCCGGCGTCGAGCAGGTAGGCGCGCAGGGAGTCGAGCTCCTTGGCCCGGGTCAGGACGTCCTCGCGCCAGGCGGTCGGGACCGGGTCCCCGATCGGGAACTCCGGCGTCCTCCGGTGGGTGCGGGACGCCGCCGTCGGTGTCCCGGCGATCGTGTCGGTCATCGTGCTCCCTCCCCCATTCGTCCCCCTGGGAGGGGTATGGCAGATGGGGAGGGCGGCGGCAGTGCCGCTGGTCACACGCCGGGGGTGCCGGCGGTCACGGCGCCCGGTGGCCACCCGCCCGGCGGCGGGCCGGGCCGGGGCGGGCCGGGGAGACGTTGGGGTGGCCGGCGACCAGGGCCCGCCAGGGCCGGTCGGCGGCGGCGGTCACCCCGACCCGGCCGGTCCAGGCCACCTGGCCGTCGGGGACCGGCCAGCCGGCGGTGAGCAGCACCGGCCCGGCGGACAGGTCGGCGCCGTTGGCCCAGCCGGCCAGGCCGAGGGCCTGGCAGAGCCGGGCCGGGCCGCGGGCCAGGTCGCGGGGTCGGCTGGCCGGACGCCGGGCCTGCATCAGGTCGGTCCCGGCCACCGGCTCGCCGGCCCGCAGCAGCACCGCCTGGGCGGTCCCCTGGGGGGCGCAGACGACGTTGGCGCACCAGTGCATCCCGTAGGTGAAGTAGAGGTAGAGGTGGCCGGGAGGGCCGAACATGACCGCGTTGCGCGGGGTCGGGCCGCGGTGGGCGTGGCTGGCCGGGTCGCGCCCGGCCCCGTCGTAGGCCTCGGTCTCGACCAGCCGGACCGCGCACAGGCCCTCCGGGGACCGGTGCACCAGCAGCCGCCCGAGCAGGTCGCGGGTCACCTCCAGCAGCGGCCGCAGGCAGAACCCGTCCGCCAGCGGCTCCAGGGCCCCTGGCGGGAGGGAACCGGGCGGGAGGGCACCGGCCGAGGGGGTGTGGGCAGCCCCATCCGTGCCTTCCGCCGTTGGGCTACCCTCCCGTTCGGGGGCCCCGGCACCGGGGAGGTGGGGGTCCGGCGTGGGCGGCCGAGGTTCCGGGACCCCGGGACCGGGAGGCGGCGAGGCCGGGGGGCCGCTCACCGGCCTGGGCGGCCCTTGGCGAGGAACCGGCGCAGGTCGTCCAGGGGGAGCGTGTTGATCACCCGGTCGGGGGTGGTCCAGCCGCGGCCGGCGGTGGCGACGGCGAAGCGCATGTTGGCCAGGTGGCCGGGGCCGTGGCTGTCGGCGCCGAAGGCGAGCATGACCCCGAACCGGTGGGCCAGGCGGACCTGCTCGTCGCCCAGGTCGAGGCGGTGGGGGGAGCCGTTGACCTCCAGGGCGGTGCCGGTGCGGGCGGCCGCCCGGTACAGCGTCTCCAGGTCGACGTCGCCGGCGGCCCGGCTGCCGATACGGCGGCCGGTGGGGTGGCCGATGACGTTGACCGCGGGGTGCTCGCAGGCGGCCACCAGGCGGGCCGTGAGCAGCTCGCGGGGCTGGTCGAGGCGGTCGTGGACGCTGGCCACGAGCATGTCGAAGCCGTCCAGGAACTCGTCGTCGTAGTCGAGCGACCCGTCGCCGCCGATGTTCAGCTCGGCCCCGTGGAGGAGCGTGATGTCGCCCAGGCGCCGCTCCAGGGCGCGGATCCGCTGGCGCTGGGCCAGCAGTTGGGAGCGGCTGGCCCCGCCCAGGCCGAGCCTCTCGCCGTGGTCGGTGATGGCCAGGAACCGGTAGCCGCGGGCCCGGGCCGCGTCGACCATCACCTCAAGAGGAGCGGTCCCGTCGGGCGACAGGTCGGTGTGGCAGTGGAAGTCGCCGCCGACGTCGGCCAGGGTGACCAGCTCCGGCAGCTCGCCGCGGCGGGCGGCGTCGACCTCGCCCAGGTCCTCGCGCAGCACCGGCGGCACCCAGGCCATGCCGAGGCGGTCGTAGACGACCTCCTCGTCCTCGGCCACGATCAGCTCGCCGCCCCGCTCGAACAGCCCGTACTCGCTGAGCTTGAGCCCGGCCTTGACGGCCCGTTCCCGGATGCGGACGTTGTGGGCGGCCGACCCGGTGAAGTACTGGAGGGCGGCCCCCCACACCTCGGGCCGGACCGTCCGGAGGTCGACCTGGAGGCCGTCCCGGGTCCGGATCGACGCCTTGGTGTCGCCGAGGGCGGCGACCTCGGCCACCTGAGGCAGCTCGGTGAAGGCGCGGGCCACGGCGGCCGGGTCGGTGGCGGCGGCGAGCAGGTCGATGTCGTGGACGGCGGCCTTCATGCGCCGCAGCGACCCGGCGACCTCGACCCGCTCGACCCCGGCGACCCCGGCCAGCCGGTCGCGGAGGGCCTCGGCCAGGGGCAGGGCCACGGCCAGGGGGATGCCGTCCATGCGCCGGGCCATCCGCTCCAGGGCGCGGCGCAGGTTGGCCTCGGTGCGCGCGCCCATCCCGGGCAGGCCGGCCACGCGCCCGGCGGCGACCGCCTCGGCCAGCTCCTCGGGCGAGGACACCCCGAGCCGCTCGTGGACCAGGCGGGCCTTGGCCGGGCCGAGCCCGGGGACGCGGACCAGGGCGCGAAGGCCGGGCGGGACCTCGGCCCGCAGCTCCTCCAGCTTGGCCACCCGGCCCGTCTCCAGGTACTCGCGGACCTTGGCGGCGATCGCCTTGCCGACCCCGGGGATGGCGGCCAGCTCGCGCTCGGACAGCCCCGACAGGTCGGCGCCGTAGCCGGACAGGGCGCGGGCGCCGCGGTCATAGGCCCGGACCCGGAAGCCGGTCTCGCCGGTGAGGACCAGCAGCTCGGCCATCTCGGAGAACAGCCGGGCCAGCTCCTCGTTCCCCCAGGGCACGGCCTCCCCTCCCTCAGGCGGCCGGGCCCCTGGGCCCGGGCTCGCCGCTGGCCTCGAGGTGGTCCGCCGGCGTCGGCTCGGTCAGGCCGGAGGCGGCCAGGGGCAGGTCGGTGCGCTCGACCCGGCGGCCGGGACGGGCCCACCAGCCGGCGGCCAGGGCGGCCCCGACCGCTCCCCAGGCGGCCATGACGCCGACGGTGAGCGCCGCCGAGGCGAGGCCGAACTCGCGCATCCGGTCCAGCCGCAGCACCAGCAGCGGGCCGAGCGGCACGGCCAGCCCCACCGCCAGCGCGGCCAGCCGGCGGCCGTGCTCCGATCGGATGGGCACGACCACGGCGGCCAGGATGGCTCCGACGCAGGGGGCGATCAGCAGCAGCCCGACCCGCAGGGCCAGCTCGACCGGTTGCAGGGCGAGGTCGGACTCGCGGCCGGCGACGGCGGCGGCCAGGGCGGTGGTCAGGGTGGAGGCCGCCACCCCGGCCAGGCCGGCGGCCACGGCCCAGCGCCAGGCCGATCCACCGGGGGACCCCCCCGGGCGGCCGGGGTGGCCGACCGGCGGCTCGGTCACCCGGTCAGCTCGGGTCGGCGGAGCCGGTGAGCAGCCACGACAGCAGCGCCTTCTGGGTATGGAGGCGGTTCTCGGCCTGGTCGAACACGGCCGAGTTGGGGCCGTCCATGACCTCGGCGGCGATCTCCTCGCCCCGGTGGGCGGGCAGGCAGTGCAGCACCATCACGTCCGGGGCGGCGGCCATCACCGTGTCGGTGGACAGCTGGTAGGGCTTGAAGATCAGGGCCCGCTCGCCGTGCTCCATCTCCTTGCCCATGGACGCCCAGACGTCGGTGTAGAGCACGTCGGCGTCCTTGGCGGCGGTCGACGCGTCGTGGGTCAGCTCGATGCTGCCGCCGGTGGCGGCCGCGATCTCGGTGGCCCGGCGGACCACCTGGGGGATGGGCTCGTAGCCGATCGGGGTGGCCACGGCCACGTGCATGCCCATCTTGGCCCCGGCGAACAGCAGGCTGTGGGCGACGTTGTTGCCATCGCCCAGGTAGGCCAGGCGGATGCCGGCGAGCGAGCCCTTGCGCTCACGGATGGTCTGGAGGTCGGCCAGGGCCTGGCAGGGGTGGGAGTAGTCGGACAGGGCGTTGACCACCGGGATGGTGCCGCCCCTGGCCAGCCGCTCCAGGCTCTCCTGGGCGAAGGTGCGCAGCACGATCGCGTGGACGTAGCGGGACAGGACGGCGGCGGTGTCCTCGAGGGTCTCGCCCCGGCCGAGCTGGAGCTCGGCCCCGGCCAGGGGCAGCGGGTAGCCGCCGAGCTCGTGGACGGCGACCTCGAAGGAGACCCGGGTGCGGGTCGAGGGCTTCTCGAAGATCAGCGCGACCGTGCGGCCGCCGAGGGTGTCGCGGGCCCGGCGGTCGGCCTTGTGGCGGTCGGCCCCGTCCAGCAGGGCGACCAGCTCGCCGGGGTCGACGTCGTCGATCGACAGGAAGTCTCGTTTGCTCATGGGCGCTCCCCTGGGGCGTCACCGCTGGCCAGCGACTTGACCCGCGTGGCCAGGGTGGTGATGTCGAAGGGCTTCTCGAGCACGGCCTCGGGCCCCAGCTCGTGGCGGAGGGGCGCGATCACCTCGGCCGCGCCGGTCACCACCAGGACGGCGAAGGGCAGGGAGCCGTCGGGCCGGCGCAGGCGCCGGATGACGTCGGGCCCGCCGAGCCCGGGCATCATGACGTCGAGCAGGACCACGTCGGGGTCGACGGTGCGGGCCAGCTCCAGGCCCTCCTCGCCGTCGGCGGCCAGGATGACCTCCAGCGCCTCGTCCTCCAGGATCGTCTGGAGCAGCCCGCGCACGCTCGGGTCGTCCTCGACCACGAGCACGCGATTGGACGCCATGTGGTGCCTTTCTGGGTTGCCGAGCGGGGCCGGGGCGGGCACAGCCGGGTGCTCAGTCTACCCGCCGTGGCGACCGAGGGCTTCCGCGGGCAGGTCGGTGGTGGTCACGGTGGCCGCGGCGGGGCCGATGCCCAGGTCGACGGACAGGTCGACCTGGGCCTTGGCGGCGACCGCGGCCGCGGCCCGCTCGTCGTGGGAGGCGGCCCGGCCGTCGGCGACCACGGTGACCGGGCCGAAGCTGACCCCGACCCGGCCCGGGTGGAGGGCCACCCCGGCGGTGCCGAGGGCGTCGAGCACGGCCGGCCAGGCGGGCAGGCCGGCGGCCAGGGCGGCCCGCAGGGCCACCGACCCGGCGACGGCCCGGGCCGCGGCCAGGGCGTCGGTGTGGTCGGCGGCGCCGTGGACGGTCACCACGACCAGCTTGCGGGCGCCGGGGACGCGCAGGGCCAGCGCCTCGGCCAGGGTCTCGCAGAGCTGGGTGAGGGCGGACTCGAAGGCCGCGGCCCCGTCGGAGCCGGCCCGCAGGGTCGGGGCGGCGGCGGTGGCGTTGGCCAGCAGCACGGCGGCGTCGGCCATGCCCGGGGCCTGGTCGACCATGACCCGCTCGAAGGAGCGGCCGACCGCCCGGCCGAGCAGGCCGTCGAGCACCCCCGGCTCCACGGTGGCGTCGGTGGTCAGCATCACCAGCGTGGTCGCGTTCTGCGGTTCCGGGGGATGGTCGAAGGCGGGGGCGAACGGGACCGACGCCTTGGCGACGCCACCGATGCGGACCTCGCCCTCGGACCAGGCGACGGCGACGGCGTGCTCGCGGGCGACCCCGCCGGAGGCGGTCATGGCCTTGGCGACCTCGCCCGACCCCCGGCGGCCGAGGGCGGCGGTGGCCTTGTCGGCGGCCTCGGCGGCGTCGGCCACGGCCAGCCGGACCCCGACGGCGCCGGTGCCGCAGACCAGCACCTCGCCGGCCGGGCAGCCGATGGCGGCCGCGCACCGGGCGGCCAGGGCGGCCGCGTCGGCGTCGCCCTGGGGGCCGGTGGCGGCGTTGGCGCTGCCGGCGTGGACCAGCACCGCCCGGGCCATCCCGGTGCGGAGCTGGGCCCGCGACCAGCGCACCGGGGCCGAGGCGAACGGGTGGGCGGTGAAGCGGCCGGCCGCCGCCGAGCTCTGCTGGCTGACCACCAGCCCCAGGTCGGGCCCTGGCCCCGGGGTCAGCCCGGCGTCGACCCCGGCGGCCCGGAACCCCCTGGGCGCGCACAGGCCCCCCTCCACCCCTGCGACTGTGTAGTCGACCAACTGGCCCTACCTCTCGGCGCAGTCCCTGGTTCCTTCGGGGGAAGTCCCCCCCGAGCCCCCCCAACGGCGGCACCGGTCTACCCTACCCGGCGCTGCGCAGGACCGCCTCCGTTCGCTCGGCGGCCAGGGTGGCCATGCGGTCGCGGACGGCGGCCCCGTCGGCGTCGGTGAGGGTGCGGTCGGCCGCCTGGAGCGCGACCCGGTAGGCGAGGTTGCGGTGGCCGGGTGGCAGCGGCGACCCCTGGTAGGCGTCGAACAGGGTCAGCCGGGCGAGCAGGTCGCCGCCGGCCTCGCGCAGCGCGTCCTCCAGGGCGCTGGCCGCGACCCCCGGGGGGACCAGGAAGGCCACGTCGAAGGAGAGCTCGGGGTACGGCGACGGCGTCGCCGCCGGGCGCATCCCCGGGACGGCGGCCAGCAGCGGGGCCAGCTCCAGCTCGACCGCGAACGCGGCCGCGGGCAGCTCGCAGGCGGCCGCCACCCGCGGGTGGAGCTGGCCGAGCAGGCCGACCGGCCGGTCCTCCAGCAGCACGGCGGCGCAGCGGCCGGGGTGGAAGGGCAGCGGCTCCTCGGCCCGGTAGCCGACCCCCGGGACCCCGAGGGCCGCCACCAGCCCCTCGACCAGGCCCTTGACGTCGGCGAAGTCGAACGGCCGGCGCGGGTCGTCGTGGCGGCCGGCCGGGGCCTGCCCGGCCAGCAGCACCCCCAGGGTGAGGGGCTCGGCCGGCAGCTCCTGGCCCCGATCCTCGGGGGGGCTGGTCTTGAGCCCCCCCGATCCCCCCGGGTCGGGGAGGAAGACGGCGCCCAGCTCGTGGACGGCGACCCCGTCCAGGCCCCGGGCCAGGTTGCGCCGGGCCACCTCGGCCAGGCCGGGCAGCAGGGTGGTGCGCAGCTCAGGCGCCTCCTCCGACAGCGGGTTGGCCAGGCGGAGGGTCCGGCGGCGGGGGTCGCCGGCGGGCAGCCCGAGCCGGTCCAGGTCGGCCTGGGACAGGAACGGGAGCGTCTGGACCTCGGTCACGCCCATGCCGGCCAGGACCTCCCTGGCCTGGCGGCGCAGCCGCTGGGTGGCCGTGAGGCGGCCCCCGGTGGCG
>DASUPQ010000669.1 GCA_036280995.1 Actinomycetota bacterium
GAGCCGCTCGACGACCTCGTCCAGGTCGCGTCGACGGGTCTGATCAAGGCGGTCGACCGGTTCGAGCCCGAGCGGGGCCTCGAGTTCTCGACCTACGCCACCCACACGATCGTCGGCGAGCTCAAGCGCCACTTCCGCGACAAGGGCTGGGCGGTGCGGGTGCCCCGGCGCCTCCAGGAGCTGAACCTGTCGCTCAACAAGGTGGTGGCCGAGCTGTCCCAGGAGATCGGGCGCTCCCCCACCATCGCCGAGATCGCCACCAAGGCCCGCCTGCCCGAGGACGAGGTGCTGGAGGGCCTCGACACCTCCAACGCCTACGCCGTGGTCTCCCTCGACGCCCCCGCCGGCGGCGAGGACGCCCCCGCGGTCAGCGAGCACATCGGCGCCGAGGACGAGAGCCTGGAGGCGCTGGAGTACCGGGCCGCGCTCGGCCCCCTGATCGCCGGCCTGCCCGAGCGCGAGCGCCGCATCCTGTACCTCCGCTTCTTCGGCGGCATGACCCAGTCCCAGATCGCCGGCCGCCTTGGCATCTCCCAGATGCACGTGAGCCGGCTCCTGAACCGGACGCTGGCCATCCTCCGAGAAGGGCTTCTCGAGGACGAGGAGACGGGCTAGGCCGGTGCGGGTCGCGATGATCGCCAACCCGCACGCCAGCCGGTTCAGCGGGCGCCAGCGCGACCGGGTGGTGGCCGTGCTGGCCGCCAGGCACAAGGTCGAGCTGCTCCAGACCGGCCATCCCGGGCAGGCGACCGAGCTGGCCGCCCGCGCGGTGGCCGGCGGCGCCGAGGTGGTGGCCGCGCTCGGCGGCGACGGCACCGTCAACGAGGTGGTCAACGGGCTCCGGGACACCGACGCCGCGCTCGGCCTGCTCGGCGGGGGCCGGGTCAACGTGCTCGCCCGCGGTCTCGGTCTGCCGGCCGATCCCGACCGGGCCGCCGCCCGCCTGGTCCAGCTCCTGGCGGCGGGCGCCCGCCGCCGCCTGACCCTGGGGGTGGCCGGCGACCGCTGCTTCGCCCTCAACGCCGGCCTTGGCCTGGGCGGGGCGATCGTCCGAGAGGTCGAGCGCCGCCAGCGGGCCAAGCAGCTCTACGGCGACCGCGCGTACGTGGCCGCCGGCCTCAAGGCCCTGCTGGTCGGCTTCGACCGCGAGCAACCCCACCTGACCGTCCACCTGCCCGGCGGCCGGCCGCCCCTGCGGGGCTTCTTCACCCTGGTCGGCAACGGCGACCCCTTCACCTACCTGGGCCGGCGGCCGTTGCGGCCGACCCCCGAGGCCACCTGGGACGGCGGGCTCGACCTGCTGGTCGGCACCACCATGGCCACCCGCGCGCTGGTGCGGGCCGTCGGCGGCATGCTCACGCCCCACCCGAAGGCCGGCTACCCCGGCCTGCCGGTCCTCCACGACCTCGACGGCTTCTCCCTGGAATCGGACATTCCCCTGCCATTCCAACTCGACGGCGAATATGTCGGCGACCGGACCAGCGTGACTTTCAGCTGCCTCCGGGCGACCCTCGCCGTGGTCGCGGCCCCCCGGCGTGTGTAATTCTCCCGAGAGATATAGGCCGTTCTCATTACGTCATCGGACCAGATACGCCATGACCATGCCTTTCAGGCGTTTGGAGCTGCTGAGACGGGGTATGGAAGCGATGCGACCAACCTTGGGCGTGCGGCAAATGATGGAGTTCAACCGCTCGAGCCAGAATTAGGATCTTCCCAAGGCCGGACGACTGTCCTAGACTCACGCCGCTCTTGCCCTTCCCCCAGGGCTTGCACCGGAAAGTGAGGATGTCAATGGATTGGCGCCATCGTGCCCGCTGCCGCGATGTCGACCCCGAGTTGTTCTTCCCGGTCGGCACCACCGGTCCGGCCGAGGCCCAGGTGCAGTCGGCCAAGGCCATCTGTGCGCTCTGCCCCGTCCGTGAGGAGTGTCTCCAGTGGGCGCTGGACACGGCCCAGGATGCGGGCGTCTGGGGTGGGCTGTCCGAGGAGGAGCGGCGCGCGCTGCGCCGCGGGCAGCGCCGCAGGGTGCGCATCGCCTGACAATTCCCCCGAGCGCCGGCGCCCCGCGTGACATGGACGAGAACCTGTCCAGATCGACGGGTTCATTCGCCCCGCCTGAAGCCGTACGATCGAGATGAACAGATCGTCCGGTGAAGGGGGCGGTATGGGGGACGTCGTTCGCATCCTCGTGGCAGATGACCATCCGCTGACGCGGGACGGCATCAAGGCCGCGCTGTCGCTGGACGCCGAGCTCGAGGTCGTGGCCGAGGCCAGCGACGGCCAGGAGGCGGTGCACCTGGCCGAGGAGGTCCAGCCCGACGTCGTCCTCATGGACGTCCGCATGCCCGTGCTGGGGGGCATCCGCGCCACCCAGACGATCAGCCGCACCGTGCCCAACGCCCGGGTGGTCATGCTGACCGTCGAGGAGACCCAGGCCCGGGTCGGCGAGGCCATCCAGGCCGGCGCCGCCGGGTACCTGCTCAAGGACATCGACGCCCACGACCTGGCCAGGGCCGTGCACCTGGCCGCCGAGGGCTCCGCGGTCATCCACCCCAACCTGACCCGCCAGTTCATCGAGGAGATCCGCCAGCTCACCCGGGACGAGCAGAGCGTCTCCGCCCTCTCGGCCCGCGAGGTCGAGGTGCTGCAGATGATCGCCTACGGCTCCACCAACCGCGAGGTGGCCGAGGCCCTGCACATCTCCCCGCAGACGGTCAAGACCTACCTGGAGCGGATCTTCACCAAGCTCGGTGTCTCCGACCGCACCCGGGCCGTGGCCGTGGCGCTCAAGCACGGCATCGTGGAATAGTCCCGCACATGGGCGAGCCGCTGCTGTTCCTGCTGGTGGCCGTGGCCGGAGTGGCCGTCGGCCTGGCCCGGGGCGGGTCGCTGCGGCGCCTGCGCGAGCCCGGGGTCAGGGCGGCGCGTCTCGGCGTGGCCTTCCTGGCCGTCCAGTCCCTGGTGGTGGTGCTGCCGCTGCGGGCCCTCGGCCTCCCGCTCGTGCTCGGCGCCGTGCTGCTGCTGGCCTCCCTGGTCGTCCTGCTGGGGGTCGCCCGGGCCAACGGGCGGCTGCCCGGGGTGCCCCTGCTCGCCCTCGGCCTGCTCCTCAACCTGCTCGTGGTCCTGGCCAACCTGGGCATGCCGGTGCCGGCGGAGACGCTGGAGCGGGCCGGTATCGGGGTCGAGCAGCCGGCCCCCGACCGCCCCGACCCCAAGCACGTCCTGGAGCGCGGCGGCACCCGGCTGGGGCTGCTGGGCGACCGGCTGGCCGTCCGGCCCCTGCACACCGTGACCGCGTACGGGACCGTCATCGAGCTGGCCGGCCTGTTCCTGCTCCTGCAGCACCTGGTCCGCGGGCCCGGCCCGTTCCGGCGCGAAGATGGAACCGCCCATGTCGTCCACGAGGCCAGAACGGTCCCGTGGACGACATGGGCCGAGTGACCCCCCCGGGCTGGTCTCGTCCGGCCGCTACCCGGTCGGCTCCTCCCGCAGGTCGTTGGCGAGCTCGCGGATCTTGGCCTCGGGATAGCGGCGGTGCCCCCCGAGGGTCTTGAGGAAGGGCAGCTTGCCCTCCTTCGCCCACCTCGAGACCGTCTTGGGCGAGACGTGCAGGATGTCGGCCACCTCGGCGGTGCGGAGGTAGCTCGGAGCCTCGATCCTGGTGCTGGTTCTGCGTTGTGCCACCGGTTCGTCCCTTTCTCGAGTCCGAACCCCGACAGGCGAGCCGAGCAGGAGGACGTGCGGCGGGCAGCGAGTCTCTCGGTCACCCTGCTGGGAGCAGTGCGAACACGGCGATTATTAGGACTGGCCCGAGCGCCCACCATAGCCCGGTTGGGCGGTTTTAGCTCGAAAATTCCACGTAGGGTTCGATCACTAGGGAAGGTCGAGTCAACGCCCTATGTGGCGATAATGGCCTGGCAGCCGGGCCTTGAGCCAGTCGACGGTGAGGCCGAGGCCCTCGTCCAGGCGGGTCCACGGCTGCCAGCCGAGGGCCTTGCCGGCGGCCGCCGGGTCGAGGGCCGAGCGCCGCGGGTCGCCGGGACGGGCCGGGGCCCACTGGGGCTCGCCGGCCCAGCCGATCCGGGCCGCGAGCTGCTCGACCACGTCAAGGACGCCGGTCGCCGCCCCGGTGCCGACCAGGACCCGGCCGGGGGGCGGGCTGGCGTGGACGGCCCGGGCGATCGCGTCGACGGCGTCGTCCACGAACAGGAAGTCACGCTCCTGGCGGCCGTCGCCGTCGACCCGGGGCGGCTGGTTCTGGAGCATCGTCCAGGCGGCCCTGGCGACCAGGCCGGGGCCGAGCGGGTCCTGCCGGGGGCCGTAGACCGTCCCCAGGACGAGCGTGACCACGTCGAGGCCGCGGGCCGCGAACGCGCCGGCGTAGGCCTCCAGGGCCAGCCTGGCCGCGCCCGAGGGGTGCACCGGGCGGGGCTCGTCGCCGGGCCGGGTCACCCCGGTGAGCTGGGCCGGGTACAGGTAGGCGCCGGAGGAGACGAGCACCGCCCTGGCCCCGGTGGCCGCCGCCGCCCGCAGGACCTCGATCCCCCCGGGGACCACGGCCCTGGCCTCCCCCGTCGGGTCCTCCCAGGCCCGGACCGGGTCGATGGCCGTGGCCAGGTGGACCCAGGCGTCGGCCCGGAGCCGGTCGGCCAGGGTGGCCAGGCCGCCCTGGGCCACGTCCATGCGGTGGAACCGGACCCCGCCCCGGCGCCGGGCCTCGGCCAGGTTGGCCAGGTGCCCGTGGGAGAGGTCGTCGACCACCACGAGCTCGTCGCCCTCGGCCTGGAGCCGGTCGACCAGGCTCGCCCCCAGGAACCCGGCCCCACCGGCCACCACCACCAGCACGTTTCCTCCCGCGTTGTGCCGCTCGGCGCAGTCTAACCCCGACGGCGCAGCCGCCGTGGGGGCCAGTAGGCGAAGGCGACCCGGGCGAGGAGGGCGTCGGCGGCGACGGGGCCGAAGTCGCGGCCGTCGGTGCTGGCCGCCCGGTGGTCGCCCAGGACCAGGTACTCGGCCGGACCGAGGCGCAGGTCGAGCTCGCCCGCTCCGGAGCCTTCAGCCAGATACGGCTCGGGGACGGCCTGGCCGTCGACCTCCAGCCGGCCGCCGCGCAGCCGCACCCGCTCCCCGGGCAGCCCGACCACCCGCTTCACCACCTCCCGGCCGCCAGAGCTGAGCACGACCAGGTCGCCGCGGGTCGGCGGGCGGACCAGGGGGGCGACGGCGATCCGCTGGCCGGGCTCCAGGGTGGGCCGCATGCTGCCGCCCCGGACGAGCACCGGCTCCAGCCGGGCCCGGCGCACGGCCAGCCCGGCCACCACCACGGCGCCCAGGACCAGCGCGCCGCCCAGTGCGGCCGTCCTCCGCATGCCGGGATCATGCCGCGACGGCGGTGTGCGGCGAAAGCTTGGGTGGTAGTAACGTCGGGCGAAGACATCGAACGGAAGGGGACGATGCGCATGATCGCCGAGCGCTTGGCCGCTTGGATCCGGCCCACCCGGGTCGTCGACGCCCACTGCGACCTGCCCTGTGGCGTGTACGACCCCGCCCAGGCCCGGATCGAGGCCGAGTCGATGGCCAAGATCGTGGAGAAGTACCACGCCAGCGACGACGAGGTGTTCCGGGACCGCGCCATCCTGATCAAGGAGCAGCGCGGCGAGCTGGTCAAGCACCACCTGTGGGTGCTCTGGACCGACTACTTCAAGCCCCAGCACCTCGAGCAGTTCCCCAACCTCCACGACCTGTTCTGGCAGGCGACCAAGGCGGCCGGCCAGGCCAAGCACTCCGTCGACCCCGCCGACCAGCAGAAGCTGCTGGACCTGATCGGCGAGATCGACGACGTGTTCCAGAAGTCGAAGAGCGGCTGACCTTCTACAGCCCGGCGGCCGGCCTCCCTGTGGAAGCCGGCCGCTTGGCGTAGGGCACCAGGTGCCCGCTGGGCGTTTGTTAGGGGTTGGCCAGCCGCTTGCCCCGGTAGTTGGGGAAGATCAGCGGCTGGTGCTGCCAGCACATGCCGGTCTTGTTGTAGATCGACAGGCGCGTGTCACAGTCCGGCTCACGGCAGACTCGGCCGACCCGCTCGACCTTGGAAGGCGGCGGGTCGCTGCCGGGCCGGTGGCCCTTCACGTTGTCGGAGCGCATCGTGTGCTTCACCGTCCTTCCGCCACCATCTATACGCCGATGGAGATAAAGACGGTTTCACGACGGGGAGATGTTCCCCCGCAGAATCGTCCGTTCGACCCGGACCCGCAGCGACTCGACCACGGTGGTGGGCACCGGCTCGGGCGGGTCGGCGCAGCGGAGGACCAGCTGCTTGAAGCGCCGGTCGAAGCGGACCGCCCGCTGGCAGTGCTCGCACTCCAGCAGGTGGGCCTCCAGCTCCTCGCAGGTGGTCGGCGGGGCCTCGTGGTCCAGGTACAGCCAGACGAACCCGAGCACGTCGTCGCAGTCCCGGCAGACCCGCTCGTCGCCGCCGCCTACTTCGGCCGAACCCATTCCTGTCCCTCCTCGAGCAGCCCGCGGTCGGCCGCGAACTCCCACAGCCGCCGCTGGAGCTGGCGCCGGCCGCGGTGCAACCTGGACATCACGGTCCCGATCGACGTGCCCATGATGTCGGCGATCTCCTTGTACGAGAAACCCTCGACGTCGGCCAGCAGCACCGCCATGCGGAACTGCTCGGGCAGGGCGTCGAGCGCCTCGCGCACCTCCTCCTCGGGGATCTGGTCGAGCAGCAGCTCCTCGGGCGTCTCGGCCCCCGAGGGGTTGGCGTTGGCGATCCGCTGGTACAGCGAGAAGTCGTCGACGTCCTCGGTCGGCACCGACTGCGGGTTGCGCTGCTGCTTGCGGTAGGCGTTGATGTAGGCGTTGGTGAGGATCCGGTACAGCCACGCCTTGAGGTTCGTGCCCGGCTCGAACTGGTGGAAGGCGTTGTAGGCGCGCAGGAACGTCTCCTGGACCAGGTCCTCGGCGTCGGCCGGGTTCCGGGTCAGGCGCAGGGCGCCGGCGTAGATGGTGTCCAGCAGCGGGATCGCCGAGTCGGAGAAGCGCTGGCGGCGCTCCTCCTCGGACTCGGTGGCCGGGGCACGGGCCCCGTCGGGCGCCGCCGGGATGATCTCGTCGCCGAGATCGGAGGTCGAGCTTGGCTGTACCAGGAGATCCTCCGCTCCGAGGAACTGCGGCCATGGGACAAGGGTCGCCACCGGGGCAGGATAGCGCACCCTCACACCTCCGCAGCTCGAACGGTCCTCTCGCCTCCGGAGGGTGCAACCGAGTCGCCGCGGCCGGCATTCCCTCGGACGCCGATCAGCCGGATACCACGTCGACCTGGTGGTAACCGCTGGCCCCGGAGGGGTGGGGCGGCGCCTCGCGGGCGGTCTGGAGGTCGCCGCGGCCGTCGACGGCCCGGACCAAGATGGCCCGCCGGCCGCTGGCGCCCGGGGGCAGGGGCAGCCGCCACTGGCGCCAGGCGGCCCTGGCCAGCTCGCGCCGGAGGGTGGCCGGGACCCAGGTCGCCCCGCCGTCGAACGACACCTCCACCCGCCGGATGCCGCGGTCCCCCGCCCAGGCCAGGCCGGCGACCACTCCGGCGTCGGCCGCGGTCAGCTCCCGGGGGACGTCGATGCGGCTGGCCGTCTTGACCTCGGCGACGTTGTCCCAGCCGTCGGAGCGCTGCCAGTAGCCGCGGTAGTCGTAGTCGACCACCTCGATGCGCTCCAGCCACTTGACGTTCTTCATGCCGTAGATGCCGGGGGCGATGATCCGGGCCGGGAACCCGTGGGCCCGGGGCAGGCTGCGGTCGTTCATGCCGTAGGCGACCACGGTGGTCTCCTCCAGCGCCTTGGCCAGGGGCAGCGAGTCCGAGTAGCCGCCGACGGCGTGGAACACCACCCGCACCGCCCCCCGGCCCGCCCCGCCGGCCCGCTCCAGCACCCGCCGCAGCGGCACCCCGGTCCACTTGGCCGTGCCCACCAGGTCGCCGCCGATCAGGTTGGAGATGCACTGGAGGGTGACGTACTGCTCGGCGGCCGGCATGGCCAGCAGCTCGTCGTAGCCGAGGCTGAGCGGCCGCCCGACCAGGCCGTCGACCCGCAGCCTCCAGGAGCCCTCGTCGACGGTCGGGTCGATGATCGACTCGTCAACGGTGTAGTGGAGCTTGTTGCTGGTGACCTCGGCGGTGAGGCCGGCGATCTCCCAGGGGGCCGGGTCGTCGCCGGCCGCCGGGGCCGGGGCCGGGCGGACCGGGGCGGCGCCGGCCGGCCGGGCCAGGGGCCGCCCGCCGGCGTCGCCGATCCCGCCGGTGAGCCGGCGCACGGCCAACCCGGTGGCCAGCAGCCCGGCGGCCCCGACAACGGCCCGGAGCAGCTCCCGCCGGGTCCGGCCGAGCCCGCGGGCCGGCGCCGGGACCGGGTCGCGCTCCAGGCGGCCGAGGGCGCCGAGCAGGAAGCTGGCGTAGACGGCCGCCGCGACGGCCACCACCACACCGTAGACGAGCAGCGAGGGCGCGCCCGGCTGGACCCGGTAGCCGGCCAGGGCGGCCAGCCCGAGCGCGCCCGCGGCCAGCCAGGCCGCCCTGGCCGGGCGGGACGGAGCTGTTCTCCGGGGGCTGCCGTCTTCGGCTACATGAGCCCCCGGACCCGCCGTCCTGGCCACCAGCACGGCCGCTCCCCCGCCGGCCAGGATGCTGCCGACGGTGAAGCCGACCGCGAACAGCCGCAGGGCCCAGTGGCCCAGCAGGTCGATGAAGAACACCGCCACCGGCCCGGGGACCAGCCGCAGCAGCCGCTGGGCGAGCCCGAGGGGCGGGAACGGGAAGCTGGCCTGGACCAGGTGGACGAGCCCGAGGACGGCCGTGGCCACGGTCATGGCGGCCACCCCGGCGACGAAGGCCTCGGAGGTGCGCGGGCGCCGTTGCATCCTTCCACGATAGCCGCCCCAAGGGTCCTGGGCGGGTTCCAGCGGCCGATCCGGAGAAGGTGGTCGGCTCTCGGACGCTACAGCTACCGGCGGCGCTCGTGGCGGCCGGCACGACCCGTGGCTGGGCGGCGCAGGTGGCGGCCGCCGTTGCCGTTGCTCCGGGAGCGGGTGGCCGGCTGGTCGCCGTTGCTGGCGGGCCGGGGGGTGGGGGCCTCGGAGGCCGGGCGGCCCGTGGCCGACCAGTACTGGGCGACCACGTGGGCCGTCTCCTCCAGCACCATGGCCTCGACCGCCTCGGGCGGCTTGGTGTCCATGCGGCGCAGCCGCCGCGGCACCACCTCCTCGGTGGCCAGGGTGCGGCGCTCCAGCCACTCCCCGGCCGTCAGCAGCCCCATCAGCCCCAACGGGAACAGCACCGTGAGGGCGATCGCGACAGCCAAGTTGGAGAACAGCATCTCACCGTGGAGTATGCACGGACCGGCCGTCCCGGCTCACCCTGCGGTGGTCCCGGGACCGCCGAACCCTACCGGCTCGGCGCGTCGGCGCCAAAACGCCTGTCCACGCCGGGACGCCACCTCCACGAAGGACCGCAGCAGCCGGTGCTGGACCGGGTCGGCCTGTGCCGTGCTCTCGGGATGCCAGAGCACGCCGACGGTCCAGCCCTGGTCGCGCTCGATCCCCTCGACCAGCCCGTCCGGCGCCCAGGCGACCGGCCGGAACCCGTCGCCGAGGCGGTCCAGGCTCTGGTGATGGTGGGACAGGCCCTCGGCCTCGACCTGGCCGAGCGCCTCGGCCAGGCGGCTGCCGGGCTCGACCCGGAGGCCGTGCATCGCCTGCTTGGCCTCGTTGCGGTGCTCGACCAGGCCGTCGCCGTCCGGCAGGTGCTGGACCAGGGTGCCGCCGAAGGCCACGTTGAGCAGCTGGACCCCGCGGCAGATGCCAAGGGTCGGGGTGCCCAGCCGGACCGCCGCCCGGGCCAGCTCCAGCTCCAGCTCGTCACGGTCGGGGTCGGTCCCGTACTGGGCCGGATGGTCGGCGGCACCGTAGCGGGCCGGCTCGATGTCGCCGCCGCCGGCCAGCAGCAGCCCGTCGAAGGCGGCCAGCAGCGCCTCGGGGTCGGCCGGCGCCGACGGCGGCAGCAGCGCGACCTGGGCCCCGGCCGCGGCCAGGGCGGCCACGTACGGCTCGGGCAGGGCGTAGGCGCCCTCCCAGTTCCCCACCCGGCCGGGGCCGAGATGGTAGGTCGGGATCGCGATCAGCGGGGCGGTCACCGGCTCCGGGGGCTCTCACCGACGGTGTCGGCGACCTCGGCGTCGCGTTCGCCCAGCGGCCGGTCCGGGCCCGTGGTGGTGTCCCTGGCCGTCTGGCGCTCGATCTCGGCGTCGAACTCGGCGCCGAGGAGCACCGCGAAGGAGGAGAGGAACAGCCAGAGGAGCAAGACGATCACCGAGGCCAGGGCGCCGTAGGTCTGGTTGTACTTGCCGAAGTTGTCGACGTACCAACTGAACCCGACGGAGCCTAGCAGCCAGACCACCAAGGCGACCACCGCCCCCCAGCTGACCCAGCGCCAGCGCGGGTTGGCCCGGTCGGGGGCGTAGCGGTACAGCACCGCCAGGGCGGTCAGGACGACCAGGGCCAGCACCACCCAGCGGGAGATCGACGCGGCCAGCTCGCCGGCCTGCCCAAGCCCGAGATCGTCGATCACGCCGGGGAAGACCGCGATCAGGGCCAAGGCGACCACCACGACCACGATCGCCCCCAGGGTGAGCAGCAGCGACAGGCCGCGCAGCTTGACGAACCCGCGCGTCTCGCGCTCGTCGTAGACCAGGTTGAGGCTCTTGACCAGCCCCTGGACTCCGCCGGAGGCGCTCCAGAGGACGGCCAGGAGGCTGATCGCCAGGCCGATCGAGAGGGCCTGCCGGCCGGCGTTGACCACGTTGTTGAGCTGCTCGGTGATCAGCTCGCCGGCGCCCGCCGGCAGGCCCTTGGCGAACTCGTCCACCTGGGACTCGACCTGGGCCGGGTCGGCGACCATGCCGTAGACGGTGACCACGGCGATGATCGCCGGGAAGATGGCCAGCATCGCGTAGAAGGCGACGCCGGCGGCCAGCAGGGTGACGTTGTCCTCTTTCACCTCGGCCTTGACCCGCTTGAGGATGGCGAGCCATCCCCTCGGCGGGATCTCGCCGGGGCGCTCGGCGTCCCTGCCGGCCGCCTGGCCGTTGTCGCGCTCGGTCACTGCGTCCTGACGTCCTCGGCATGCTGCCGGGCGCTGCCGGCCAGCTCCTGCCCCTGCTCCTGGGTCTTCTCCTTGGCGGTGTCGGCGGCGGTGCTGGCCACCTCCTGGGCGACCTGCTTGCCCCGGTCAAGGGCCTCCTGGCCGGTCTCCTTGACCTTGTCCTTGACCTGGTCGGCCACCGGGCCCAGCTTCTCGTCCTCGATCTTGGTCGAGGGCACGGCCAGCCCGGCCAGGAACCCGATGGCGGCGGCGCCGATGGCCAGCCCCAGCGGGTTCTCCTTGGCCATCCCGGCCGCCCGCCGGGCCTGCTGCTTGACCTCACCCCGGCTCGGGGTGGCCTCGCCGGCCCGGTCGGCCGCGCCGGTCACGGCCTCCTTGGCCCGGGTGGCGGTGTCGCTCACCTTCGACTTGACGTTC
The DNA here is from genome assembly GCA_036280995.1 of Actinomycetota bacterium. NCBI lineage: Bacteria > Bacillati > Actinomycetota > Actinomycetota bacterium. Next base: position 11,570 of record DASUPQ010000669.1, read on the forward strand.
TCCACTTTGTCGCTCACCGCTTCCTTGGCCCGCGAGGGCACGTCCGCCTTGTAGCCGACGGCCTCGACGGTCTCGCCCATCTCGGCTCGGGTCTGCTCTATGTCCTGTCGGATCGCATCTGGGTCTTGGCCCATTCCACGTCCTCCTTCACGGTCTCGATGGTCTGCTCGGGCAACGGCGGGGCCGCCCGCTTCATCCTGGCCTGGCCCTGCTTGACCAGGACGAAGGCCACGATCCCGTAGACGACGGCCACGATCAGGGCGGCCAGCCAGGCCGGCATGATGATGTCCAGGGCGAGGATGAAGCAGGCCGTCAGCGCCCCGAGGGCGGCCAGGCCGATGGCCCCGGCGCCGCCGAACAGCCCGGCGCCCTGGCCGGCCTGCTTTCCCTTCTCCTGCAGCTCGGCCTTGGCCAGCTCCAGCTCCTGATGGACCAGGCGGGTGGTCTGCTCCGAGAGCTGCTTGAGCAGCTCACCCAGGGAACGGTCGCGCAGGTCGTCGGTGCCCGCCGGGTCCTGGGTCGCGGCCATCACGTCCTCCGCTCGGCGTAGACGTCGGTGACGGGCACCTCGGTCTCGTAGCCGGCGCCGGTGCCGTACGACGTCCCGGTGCCATAGGCCGTCCGGGTGTCATAGCGGCTGGTGGCGTAGGTCCGGTCGTAGTCTCCGTCGCCGTAGCTCCGGTAGGCGGACTCGTAGCGGCGGCCGCTGGACGCCTTCAGGAACCGGGAGGCGGCGAAGCCGAGAGCGAGGGCGCCGGCCGCGACCAGCATGGGCTGGCGGCGGGCGAAGTCCTCGACGTCGCGCAGGATCCGGTCGCCGCTGGCCCCCTTGAGGTAGTCGCCCACGCGGTCGGCCTGGCTGGCGACCTGCTCGGCCAGGTTCGCCGGGGCGTCCTTGCCCTGGATGCGCAGCTCCTCGGCGATCGAGCGCACGTCCGAGGCGGTCCCGGCGATGCGCTCCCCGGCCTGGGTCGAGCGCTGGTCCACCTGGTCGCCGAGCCGGCCCCTGGCCTGCCCGAGCGCGCCCCGCGCCTTGTCCTGGGCCACCTGGGCCTTGTCGCGGACCTGGTCCTTCACCTGGTCGCTGGTGGAACCGGCCGGCGGTTCCGCGACCGGGTCCCGGTACACCGGGTCGGTGCCGTACTGGGTCATGACATCTCCTCCTGCATGCCTCGCCGCATGCCTCGATCGGCTTGATGGTTCAAGCGCGCGCACGCGTCTGTCTATCCCGGCATCGAGCTCCAAAACGACGGATTGCGCCGCCGTCAGGATCCGGTGGCGTCCGGGAGCAGGGGGAGGTGGAGCTCGAAGCGGGCGCCGCGGCCGCTGGCCGGGTCGACCAGCAGGAGGTCGCCGTCCTGGCTGCGGGCGAGCTGGCGGGCGA
>DASUPQ010000670.1 GCA_036280995.1 Actinomycetota bacterium
GAGCTCCTTCGCGAGAAGCCCTGGCTCCTGCGCTCGGCCTGACCGTCCGACGAGCCGCGCGGCCTTCCGGCGGTCGACGGGGCATGCTGTCTATGGTGAGACCGCTAGATGACGTGTCTCCGGCGTGGAGCTGCCCGGCCGGGAGGAGGAATGCATCAGGGAGACGGCTGCGGGCCCCCAGATGCAACTCGAGCTTCCATCCACCTCTTCGGGTGGTTCGGCCTGGTGGTCGATGGCACCCGACTGCCCGTGCCCGAGATGGCCGCGAAGGTCGTGGCCTACGTCGCCCTCGAACAGCGGCCCGTCACGGGGCGCACCCTTTGCGGGTGCCTTGTGGCCGCGGAGCTCACGACAGCGTGCCCATCACGACTGGCGCTCGCGGCCTGGCACTCGGCCAGATCTTCCAGGATGGCCGGCTCAGCGCCTCCGTCGAGGGGGACTGATACGGGTCTCCCGCTGAGAGGCGTCCCGGCCGTACTGGAGACACGCTCCTGCAGGGGCCGGAGGAGGATGTCCCGGGCTTCGTAGAACTTGAGGTGGCGGTCCCCGCCTGATGCCTGCCGTGTGGTAGGTGTCGGGCAACCGCCAAGCCGCTCGACCAGAAGGGGACCGCCACATGCCCAAGGATACGCAGCAGACCGTTCCCACCGACGCCGAGCTGGTCCTGCCCGAGCAGGTCACGGTCGCGCTGACTGAGCTGGCCGGTGCCGCCCGCGAGGGGCTGCTCGCCCTGGCCGTTGGCACTGGCCTGGGGGTGCTGGGGAGCCTGCTGGAGGCTGACGTCGAGCGGCTGGTCGGCCCCAAGGGCCGCCACAACCCCACCCGGGCCGCGGTCCGTCACGGCACCCAGCCCGGCCAGGTCACCCTGGGCGGCCGGCGGGTCCGGGTCGACCGGCCGCGGGTGCGCCGCGCCGACGGCACCGCTGAGCTGGCCCTGCCGACCTGGCAGGCGTTCGCTGGGACCGAGCTGCTGGACCAGCTGGCCCTGGAGCGGATGCTGGCCAAGCTGTCCACCCGCCGCTACCACCATGGGCTGGAGCCGGTCGGCCGCCGAGCCGACCAGGCGAGCTCGGGGACCTCCAGGTCAGCGGTGTCGCGCCGGTTCGTGGCCACCACCGAGCGGGCCCTCGCCGAGCTGCTGGCCGCCGACCTGTCCGGCCTGGACCTGGTGGCGCTGCTGGTCGACGGCATCCGGGTGGCCGAGCACACCTGCGTGGTCGCCCTCGGGATCACCCTGGACGGCACCAAGGTTCCGCTCGCCCTGGCCGAGGGCGCCACCGAGAACGCCACGGTGGTGGGTGACCTGCTGGCCGGCTTGCGCGACCGCGGACTCGACACGACCCGGCCGCTGCTGGTGGTGCTCGACGGCGCCAAGGCCCTGCGCCGTGCGGTCACCGACGTGTTCGACCACCCGGTCATTCAGCGCTGCCAGCTGCATAAGCTGCGCAATGTGACCGACCGGCTCCCCGATGCCGTGGCCTTGGTGGTGGCCAAGCGGATGCGGGCCGCCTACCGCAACCCCGACCCGCTCCTCGCCCAGGCCGACCTGGAGGCGCTGGCCCGTGAGCTGGACCGCTCCCACCCCGGCGCCGCCGCGTCCTTGCGGGAAGGGCTGGCTGAGACCCTCACCATCGGCCGCCTCGGCGTGCCGCCCACCCTCGCCCGAACCCTCAGGTCGACGAACAGCATCGAGTCGATGATTGAGATCTGCCGTGACCACGCCGCCAACGTCAAGCGGTGGCGGGACGGGCAGATGGTGCTGCGTTGGATCGCCGCCGGGATGGGCGAGGCGGCCAGGCAGTTCCGCCGCGTCAACGGCTACCTGCACCTACCCGCGCTGCGGGCCGCGCTCGACGCCACGATCGCCACTGTCACACCGACCAAGGAGGATGCCGCCGCCTGATCAGCACCGGGACCGCCACCGAACTTCCACAGCGGTCGGGACATCCTCGTGCGCCGGGGCGCCGCTGATCCAGAACGATCAATCGCAGCAACCGCCAGATAACCCGGTCGAGCAGCGGTCGCCCTTCGAGGGGTCTATTGGTGCCGGCTGTAAGCAGGTCCGGACCCGCCAGGCAGCGACTGGCGCTTGAAACGAAGAGCCGTGTGAGGATTGCAGTGAGGTTGGTGCCAGCGCTCCCACGCGTTCCTTGGTACCACGGCGTGCACTGGTCAGACTGCGGTCCCTGGGGTGCTGCGTGACGTTGCGGAGCCCGCAGCGCGGCGATCGCCCTGGGGGAGGGGTGCCTACGTAGGATCCGGACCGCAAAGGGCGACCGGTCGTCGGCGAGCTCGCTGGTGTGCTCGAGTGCAGAACCGTCAGCTCCCGGCCCCTCTGCAACCGCTGCGGGTTACCCGTCCCGCGGGGCGGCGCTCTTTGTCACCCAGTCACGCCTCGCCCCAGAGCATGGCGGCAAGTTCCTTGCACTTGGGGCAGACGGGGAAGCGTTGGGGATCGCGAATTGGAGGAAAGCGGAATCCACAAAGTGCCACAATGGTGCCGCCTTCGATGGCGGCGCGGGTGATCTCCTCCTTGCGGGCGTAGTGGGCGTAGCCATCGCCTTCTCCGGTGTCGGTCTCGCCCGGTGCTGGCTTGGTCTTGGTCTCGGTGGCCATGTCCCGCACTCCCGTTTGGATCAGGCTGGAAT
>DASUPQ010000671.1 GCA_036280995.1 Actinomycetota bacterium
CCGGCGTGGCCGGGCTCGAGGTCATCCCCAAGAAGGCGGCCGCGGCCGTCCTGAAGGCCGGCACCGCCGGCGACGGGAACGACCGCTCGGTGGCCCTGCCCACCACCGCCACCCAGCCCGAGCTGACCACCAGGGAGGCCAAGGCGCTCGGCGTCAAGGAGGTCATGTCGACCTTCACGACCACCTTCAGCGCCGCCGACGCCCCCCGGGTCCACAACATCGGCCTGATCGCCGCCGCCGTCCACGGCAGCCTGGTCCGGCCCGGGCAGGTGTTCTCCATGAACGCGGCCACCGGCCAGCGCACCGCGGCCAAGGGCTACCGCACCGCCCACGTGATCCAGAACGGCGAGCTCGTCGACGGGCTCGGCGGCGGCGTCTGCCAGGCCGGCACGACCATGTTCAACGCCGCCTTCTTCGGCGGCCTCCCCGTGGTCGAGCGGCGCAACCACAGCCTGCACATCAGCCACTACCCGATGGGCCGGGACGCCACCCTGAACTGGCCGGGCACCGACCTGAAGTTCCGCAACGACTCCCCGTACGGGATCTACATCACCAGCCGGGCCACCCCATCCACGCTGACCTTCACCTTCTGGTCGACATCCAGGGGCTACAAGGTGACCTCGAGCACCTCGGCCGCCAGCAACTTCCGCCCCCCGCCGACCAGGTACAAGGACGACCCCGCCCTGCCCAAGGGCGAGGAGGTCGTGGAGGAGTCCGGCTCGTCCGGGTTCGACGTCACCGTCTCGCGCACCGTGACCAAGGGCGGCACGGTCATCCGGCGCGACCGCTTCGTCTCCAACTACAGCCCCTGGGTCAAGATCGTCCGCCGTGGCACCGGCCCCAAGGAGGCCCCCGAGCCCGGAGCCGGCGCCCGGGCCTGAGCCGCTGGGGACGCCGCTCTGGCAAGGTGGACACGGCTGTGCTTGGCTACCAGCGGCCCGGCCCCAGCCGCGCCCTGGTGACCACCTCTGGAGGGACGAGGATGTACCCCGACGACCTCAGGTACACGAGCGAGCACGAGTGGGCGCGGGTCGAGGGCGACCGGGCCACCGTCGGCATCACCCATTACGCCCAGGACGCCCTCGGCGACATCGTCTACGTCGACATCCCGCCGGCCGGCACGGCGGTCAGCGCCAACCAGACCTTCGGCGAGGTCGAGTCCACCAAGTCGGTGTCCGACATCTACAGCCCGGTCACGGGCACGATCGTCGAGCGCAACGACGAGCTCGACAAGAGCCCTGAGCTGATCAACACCGACCCGTACGGCCAGGGCTGGCTGGTCGTGATCGAGCTGGCCGACGCCGCCGAGGTCGACCAGCTGATGGACGCCGCCGCCTACAACGACCTGGTCGCCGAAGCCTGACCGTCACCGTATCGTGGAGGTTGTCAGAGCGGACTCCGCGGGCCGCGTTGACCCTGTTTTCATCCGTCCTCTACAGTCACCGACCAAAACGGACGCCAGCCCAGCCGCTCCGGCGGACCCGGGCGGCGGTGACCACGAGCCGAAGCCCCGGGAGGGCAGCATGTTCTGCACTCAGTGCGGTCACAAGAACCCTGAGGGGGCCCACTTCTGCGCCAACTGTGGGGCCGCGCTGGTCACGACCCCGGACGACTCGACCACCACCATCAGCCTGGCCGCCCAGGACCTCGAAGCTGAGGTCGAGGAAGAGGTCGTCGCGCCGGTCGAGGAGCTGCGCGAGAACACCGCCATGCTGGTCGTCCGGCGGGGTCCGAACGCCGGCAGCCGCTTCCTGCTCGACAAGGAGACGGTGACCGCCGGGCGCCACCCCGAGAGCGACATCTTCCTCGACGACATCACCGTCTCCCGCCGCCACGCCGAGATCCGCCGTGGCGCCAGCGGCTTCACCGTCCACGACGTCGGCTCCCTGAACGGCACCTACCTGAACCGGGAGCGGGTGGAGGACGGCGAGCTCGTCGCCGGCGACGAGCTCCAGATCGGCAAGTTCAAGCTGGTGTTCTTCGCCGGCAGTCGTCCTGGGGGTGGCGGGTAGGGTATGCGGGATCCGGTCCAGCGCAGCGTGCCGCCCCGGCCGGGCGGCGGTGGAGAGACGACCGCCGGATCCGGCAAGGGGGCCGAGCAGTCCGGCGCCACCGGGACGATGAGCATCGGCGAGGTCCTGGCGATCCTCAAGCCGGAGTTCCCCGACATCACCGTCTCCAAGATCCGCTTCCTCGAGGGCGCGGGGCTCGTCCAGCCCGACCGCTCGGCCTCCGGCTACCGCAAGTTCTCCGAGGACGACGTCGCCCGGCTGCGGTTCGTGCTCCGCGCCCAGCGCGACCAGTACCTCCCCCTGCGGGTGATCCGCCAGCGCCTGAGCGACCTCGACAAGGTCGGCGGCCTCGACGCGGCAGGTCGCGGCGAGGGTGCCGGGGCCACCGCCGGGGGAGGGGAGCCGGGGTCGACCGGGGTCGCCGGGGCTGGAGGTCGCGGTGCCGGGGCCGCGGATGCCGCTGAGGCGGGCGGAACCGGCGCCGCCGGACCTGGTGCGGCTGGGACCGGTGCCGTCGGGGACGGCGGCGGGGTGGGGTCGTCGGGGCGGGGGGTGGCCGGGGCGTTCGGGGCGGCGCCGCCGTCGGACGCGCAGTTCACCCGGGACGAGCTCTGCCGGGCCGCCGGGGCCAGCGTGGACCAGCTCCTCGAGCTGGAATCGTTCGGCCTGGTCAGCGCCCGCGGCAGCGGCGAGCGGGGCGCCTGGTACGGCGGCGACGACCTGGTCCTGCTGCGGCTGGCCCGCGAGCTCGCCGACTACGGCCTGGAAGCCCGCCACCTGCGCATGTACAAGCTGTTCGCCGAGCGCGAGGCGGCCCTGTTCGAGCAGGTGGTCGCCCCCCTGGTCCGCCAGCGCAACCCCGAGGCCCGCGCCCGCGCCCGCGACACCATCGACGCCCTCGCCCAGCTCGGCGGCCGCATGCGCGACCTGGCCCTCCGCTCCGCCGTCCACGGCCTGGCCGAGACGCGCGACCCCCACCGTTGATCTGTTGCTAGATGCATATATCGACCTAGCAACATGTCAATAAATCAC
>DASUPQ010000672.1 GCA_036280995.1 Actinomycetota bacterium
CACCAGGCGTGCGGCCGCGGTCGCGGCGGCGTGGCTGACCGCGGCGGCCAGCGCGGCCCGGTAGGCGGCCGCCGCCGGGGCGAGCGCGGCCGTGCAGGCCGGCGGCGGCGGCACCGGGTCGGGCAGGCTGACGCTCGCCCCGGCCGGGTAGTGGACGCCCATGGTGTCCCGCCAGGCGATCCTCACCTCGGCCGGCGGGCCGCCGCCGGCCAGCCGCAGGTCGCGCTGGCCGCCCACCAGCCCGGCGCGCAGCAGCCAGGTCTGGGCCTCACCGCAGGTGCGCTCCAGCTCCTCGCCGGTGCGGCCCGCCAGCAGATCGAGCCGCTCCCGCTCGCGGCGCAGGATGCGCAGCTTGCGGTCGAGCAGGTCCAGGGCGCGCTCGGCGGTCGCCAGGCGGCCGCGCAGCCACAGCCTGCCCGCCCGGCCCGGCGGGACCCTGGGCCCGGCGCTCATCGCCGGTCCTCCGGTTCGGCGCCCTCGTCCCCGACCTGATGGTGGGCGTCGAGGTCCGCGGCGGACACCATGGTGAGCTCGCGCCTGGGCAGCGCCGACAGCACCCGCCAGGCTCGCTCGAAGGTCTCGTCCAGGCCGCGGCGCTCGTCGGGCCGCTGGCTGACCAGCACGCGCTCGAACGCCCGCTCCAGCTCCAGGTAGCCGCGGTCGGTGGCGCTGAGCGCGCCGGCCCCGACCAGCTCGGCCAGCTCGCGGGCCTGCCGTGCCCGGGCCAGGGCGGCCAGCAGCTGGGCGGCCAGGTCCAGGTGCTCCCGGCGGGTGCGGCCAGGGCCGGCGCCCTTGCGCATCAGCCGCGACAGCGACGACAGCGCGTCGACGGGCGGGTAGACGCCGCGGGCGTGGACCTCGCCGGACAGCACCACCTGGCCCTCGGTGATGTACCCGGTCAGGTCGGGCACCGGGTGGGTGATGTCGCCGGCCGGCATGGTCAGGACCGGCAGCACGGTGACCGAGCCGGCGACCCCGCGGATGCGTCCACAGCGCTCGTACAGGGAGGCCAGGTCGGAGTACAGGTAGCCGGGGTAGGCCCGCCGGGCGGGGATCTCGCCGCGGGCGATCGAGACCTCCCGGACCGCCTCGCAGTAGCTGGTCATGTCGGCCATGACCACCAGCACATGCCGGCCGAGGGCGAAGGCCAGGTGCTCGGCGACGGTGAGGGCGATGCGGGGGGTGAGGATCCGCTCGATCACCGGGTCGTCGGCCAGGTTGAGCAGGAGCGCCAGCTCGCCGGCGGCGGACCGCTCCTCCAGGGCGTCGCGGACGGCGGCGGCGTCGGCATGGCTGAGCCCCATGGCGGCGACCACCACGCTGAACGGCTCCCCGCCGGCCGACGCCTGGGCGGCCACCTGGGTGGCCAGGGTCAGGTGGGGCAGGCCGGCGGTGGAGAAGATCGGCAGCTTCTGGCCGCGGACCAGGGTGGTCAGGGCGTCGATGGCCGACACGCCGGTGAGCACCGGCTCGGCCGGCGGCTCGCGCAGCGTGGGGTTGAGCGGGGCGCCGTCGACGGGTGCCTCCGCCGGGCCGAACACGGGCGGGCCGCCGTCGATCGGCTGGCCGCGGCCGTTGCAGACCCGGCCCAGCCAGCCGGGGCCGACGGGGACGCGCAGGGGGTGGCCGGAGAACGCCACCCGGGTCCCCGTCGGGTCCATCCCGTCGGTGCCCTCGAGCACCTGGACCACCGCCAGGTCCCGGTCGACCTCCAGGACCAGCCCGTGGCGCGTCTCTCCGGAGGCGAGCCGGACGATGGCCAGCTCGTCCCAGCCGACCCCCTCCGCCCCGCGGACGACCACCAGGGGACCGCGGAGCTCGGCCATGTCGGTGTGCTCGACCTGGGCCCAGGCGACCGGAACGGATGCCACCGGTCTCGGGCTTCGCAGCGTCGTCATCGCAATGCCCCCAGACGGGTGAGCATGGTGTCGCGGCGGCCGGCGACCTCGGCGGCGGCGTCGGCCTCCTCGCGGGCGCGCAGCAGCGGCGAGAAGTCCTGCTCCTCGACGACCGCGGCCGGCACGCCGCGGTCGGCCAGGGCCTGGCAGGCGTCGACGACCTCCAGGACCGCCCCGGCGAGCGCGGCCGTCCGCTCGGCCGGGGAGAACGCGTCGACGGGGCTGAGCGCGCTCTGCTGGAGGACCGCCTCGCGCAGCAGGCGGCCGGCGAGCAGCACGACCCGCTCCCGGGCCGGCAGCGCGGCCGCCCCCACCAGCTCCACCAGCGCCCCGAGCCGGTCGGCCTCGGCGAGCAGGCCGCTCATCCGGGCCCGCCGCCGCACCCAGCCGGGGTCGCCGTGGCCAGCGTGCCAGGCGGCCACGGCGTCGGCGTCGCGGGAGAAGGAGTCCGCCCACGACACCGCCGGGTAGTGGCGGGCATAGGCCAGCCCGCGGTCGAGGGTCCACAGGCTGCGCGCGAAGCGCTGGGTGTGGGTGGTGACCGGCTCGGTGAGGTCGCCGCCGGGCGGGGAGACGGCGCCGATGACGGTCACCGAGCCCTGCCGCCCTCCGGTGGTCGTGACCCGCCCGGCGCGCTCGTAGAAGGCGGCCAGGGCCGAGGCGAGGTCGGCCGGGTAGCCCTCCTCGGCGGGGAGGGCGCCGCTGCGGGAGGCGAGCTCGCGCAACGCCTCGGCCCAGCGGGAGGTCGAGTCGGCGATCACCACGGCGTCGTAGCCCATGTCGCGGAAGTGCTCGGCGACGGTGACCCCGCTGTACACGCTGGCCTCACGGGCCATCATCGGCATGTTGGAGGTGTTGGCGACGACCACGGTCCGCTCGGCCAGGCGCCCGCCGGTGCGGGGGTCGGGCAGCTCGGCCAGCTCGGCGACCACGTCGGCCATCTCGTTGCCCCGCTCGCCGCAGCCCACGTACACGATCACGTCGGCCTCGCACCATTTGGCGATCTGCTGGAGCAGGACCGTCTTGCCGGTGCCGAAGCCGCCGGGCACGGCCGCGGTGCCGCCAAGGGTCACCGGCAGCACCGCATCCAGGACCCGCTGGCCGGTGACCAGCGGCACGGCCGCGTCCAGGCGCTCACGGTACGGCCTGGGGCGCCGCACGGGCCAGCGCGTGGCCATGGTCACCTGGTGGCCGGCCACCGTCGCCACCGGCACGTCCGCCGGGTAGCTCCCGGCGGGGCGGATGGCCTCCACCCGGCCGCGCACACCGTGCGGCACGAGCACCAGGTAGGGGACCGACCCGGCGGCGACCGCGCCGAGCGGGGTCCCGGCGGTGACGGTGGCG
>DASUPQ010000673.1 GCA_036280995.1 Actinomycetota bacterium
CGGGGAGCGGGCGGTCGTCCAGGGCCTGCTGATGGGCTCGGTCGTGGCCGTCATGGTCGCGACCCTGCTGCTGATCAGGACCCTGGACGCGCCCTACCGGCCTGGCCTCGGCCAGCTTCAACCGGTCGCCATGGACCAGACCCTCGGGCTCATCGACCAAGCCCGCGGCGCCCTGGGCCAGGACGACCCACCCCCCTGCGACGCCCAGGGGCAGCCGACATGACCAGCCTGGCGCCCGGAACAGGGGACGGCGGCTCCGGGAGACGCATCTGGGTCGAGGTCGCCTCGGCCATCCTCCTAAGCGTGGCCGCGCTCGCCATCGCCTGGAGCGGCTACCAGGCGAGCCGCTGGACGGGCGAGCAGGCCAAGGCCTTCAGCCGGGCCAACGCCGCCCGGGTGGAGTCGACCCGCTGGTCGAACCTGGCCAACAGCCAGAGCGAGATCGACGTCGCCACCTTCACCCAGTGGGTGAACAGCTACGCCCGCAACGAGACCGAGTTGGCCGACTTCTACCGCAAGCGGTTCCGCCCGGAGTTCATGCCGGCGGTGGAGACCTGGATCGCCACCCGGCCGCTCAAGAACCCGGACGCACCCCTGACGCCCTTCGCCACCCCCCAGTACCACCTGGCAGCAAGGGCCGAGTCCGATCGCCTGGAGACGAAGGCGGGGGCGGAGGCCGCCGTGGCGAACAGGAACGTCCAGCGCGCCACCAACTACGTCCTCGGCGTGGTCTTGTTCTCGTCCGCGCTGTTCTTCGCCGGCATCAGCTCCCGGATCGGGAACCAGGGAACCCGCGCCGTGGTCCTCGGGATCGGCTGGCTGATGCTGCTGACCGGGCTGGTCTGGATCACCACGCTCCCGATCAGCCTGTCGATCTAGCCGCCGCCATCCAGGGGCCCATGCCTCGTGGCGACGGGCGCCGTCTCCGGGTGGCAGTGGGCGCACCGACCTTGTCGGTCGGTTTCTCCCATGTGGCCGACGACCCGCCGGGTGACCGTGGCCTGCGGTGCTCGGCCGGAGAAGGCTGTTGACCTGAAGAGATGATGCCCGGAGCTACCCGTGATGTCCGAGGCGCTCCGGTCAGTGGCGGCTCGGTCGCGGCCCAGCGCGACCCGTGCTAGGCAGATAGAGGGCATGGCTGGTGAGGACGATCGTCAGTGAGGCTTGGTGGTGACGGCACCAGCTCGGCGATGGGCGAGGCCCGTCCAGCGGACCACGAGCCTCGTTAGCAAGCGTGCGATAGGGCGCACGGCAGCATGAACCGGCAGGTGGGGAGCAGCGACGATGCCGCTAGTCGTCCTCGGGCTGGGGAGGCCGAAGGTTGTCGGCGAAGATCCTCAAGACCCCCGCGACCGTCTCCATGATTGGGCTTGGGTCGATGCCCATCTCAGCGACCCGCGTGGCCGCTGGCACCATGTCCCCCTCGATGAACCCGACGAGTAGCGTGCCAAGCTTGAGGCCGATCCACTCCTCAGCCTCGGAGGTGCGCAGGAATGCTTCCAGTTCGGCAACTAAGGCCTTCATGTCCAACTCGGGTGCTAGGTCCCCATTGACCATGTGCGCTCCCCCGTCCCCAGCGGCGGTCGATGTTCGGACACCGACAACACCGACAACGTCGACAACGCGACGTGTGGCCGGAGCCTACCCGGCTGCTGCCCTTTCAAGCGACAATCATCAACGGCCAAGCCTGGGCAGTCGCATGGAGAAACGCTGACGGATTGGCGACCGTTACGCCTTGAACCCTGCTGGCGAGCGGGCTCTGTAATGCCGTAGACGATCAGTGAGACTACAGGGCGTCCGCACTGTATCGGCTTGTGTGGAGAGTGAGGCCGGTTGCCAGGTGGCCGTCGTATCGTTGCCGACCGAGTCGGGCCGCTGCAGACGGCCGCTCGCAGGGCCGGCCTTGAGTTCGTAGACAAACTCCTCACACGAACCTCACCAGCCCGGACATGACGGAATGGAACGCGTGCATGCTCTATCCGCGTCCCGCTCGTCGCATCCCTGGTCGGGGCGGCGCCTCCGGGCCAGCCGTGTCAAGGTGGTGGCCCTAGCCGGCCGGTCTCGAGCACCCGTCCGGGCCGGTCACCGCCTCGAAGACCTCTATGGAGTCGACCTGGAGCTCAGTGAAAGCGCTGGTCGTTGAGGCGGAGGTGGGATTCGAACCCGCCGGCTCGGTACTTCATCAGCCGTGCTCCTGGCCGCGAGGGCATTTTCGAGCTGGGTTGTTCATACCAGTCGTGACCGCTCGTCTCCACCCAGAATCGGTGGTTCCCGATGCCGTGCGGACCCGGCATGGACCCCCACCATCGGCGCTCACCTTGGATACCCCAGCCACGTCCTTTGCTCGCCTCAGCAGGAAGCAACCAGTGTCATGGCCGCCGCCATCCTCGGTTCTGCCTCAACGCTGCCTCAAGCGGCCTCGAAGAGGGGAGTTCAGAACCATCACGTCCGGTAGTTGATCGCACGGAGGACGTGCCTAAGGTCGATTCCACGTTGGCGAGCGCGACCGCGTGGAGCCGGCGATCAGCAGGGCAACGCTGCGGATCGGCGCGGGGCGACCTGAATCGGCGCGACCGGTTCCAGGCAGCGCAAGGCGTGCTGCTCTTAACGCTGACCGGCACCAAGCCGCCGCAGCCACCGGGTGCCAGCGCCGAAGGCGGCGGCTAGGGCGGCCAGGGCGGCCAGGGTGGAGACCAGGCGGTTCAGGCGACCGTTCATGGGGGCTCCTCTCAGCGGGCTGGTGGTCAGCGCCGCTTGGTGCCGGCGCCGAGGGCGGCGGCCAGGGCGGCTAGGGTGGCCAGGCCGTAGGCCAGGCGGTCAGACGGTCTTCAGGGCCACCATCGCAACGGACCCGGTTCTGGTCATCACCCGTTTCGGATGCGGTTTACCGCCGTGTGGCACGACCAGTAACCAGTAGTGGTTGACCCTTCAGATCGAAGCTAAGGGCACCTTGTGGCACGGCGGCGGGGACACGTCGGCTCATGCCTGGCCGTGATGGTCACCAGCTCAGCCGGAGGGCAAGGCCCGTTCTCGGTGACACCTGCCTCGTTGGCAAGCCGCGAAGGCGTCGCGGCAGCTGGCGGGTGACCTCCTCCGTGTCAGAGACCATCGGCCGGTCGAGCGACCTGCGACCCTTGTCGTCCGCGGCTTTCTGAGCTGCGACGATGGCTGACCGCCGCTGACCGAGGTTGTCCCGTGCTTCCCAAATTTCTGTGGCCCAATGTGGCCCAGGGATCCGCAGCTGCCGTGGGCGCAAGACTCGCCGGCGGTCCGACGCTGCGAGATCGGATCTTATCCCAAATGGGTGATGCGGCACTGCCCTGGTGCAGGCAACATGAGAAAGGAGTTCTTGCTGGGCGGTCGACCGTGGCTGGCAACGGTCTTTCCCACTGTCGTCCTCCGATCGGCGGAAGGGGCGAAGATCATGAGCAATGACGTATCTCAGAAGGCCATTCAGGTCAACCGCAGCCTCGTGGTCGGGGGAGGGGCGCTGGTCGGGATCGGTGGTCTTCTGGGGTTTACGGGCATGGTGCTCGTCGGCTCTGCGCTCCTCTCAGCGACCCGGCAGTGGGTAAACCAGCTGGAGCAACCCCCCAGCGAGATCGCGAGGCGCAAATGGCAGCAGGCCAGGGCCGCTGCCTCTGCAGGTACCGAGGCATGGCGGAACGGACCTCAGACCCCGTCGTCCCCTTCCTTGGTAAGCGGGCAGCGCGGTCGTGCTGACCCTCGACAGGGGGCAGGCAGCGCACCGGCGGGCTAGTGGCACTGTTGCCTTAACCGTCGTCGGTGGCTTGACGCGTCATGGGACCGAGAGGCCGGTCCGGCGAGAAACGGTAGAAAGGTGCGGCATCCGCCGCGGGAGCTCGATACCCAGATCGGCCTGCTCCACGACGTTCCGGAGGGTCGGGGAGTCGAGGTTGGCAAGCTGGGTGCCAGCCGGTGTCTGAACTG
>DASUPQ010000674.1 GCA_036280995.1 Actinomycetota bacterium
AGTCCGCGTCCTGCGGCCCGGCTGCCTGGTGGCCATCGCCGCCTGGGCAGGCCCGAGGACTGCCAGGCCGCAGCCTACCTGGCCGCGCTGGGCACGCTGCTGCGCGGGCTCCGCTCGCTGACCACCGCGCCCAGCGGGTTCGAGGGCGAGGTGCGGTGGGACCGCGACTCGGGACGGTGGTTTGCGTTGCTGCTGGTGGCCTGCGTGGTCGTCTGCGTCAACCGGGTCCAACCAGCTCGGGGAGCGACACGACGTCCAGCGTCAACGCTCACTCGGCGAACGCGCTCCGGCCGCTCGAAACGTCGGCGGCATCGGGACTCAGGGTGTGCTGCCTGTTCGGGAGGACCGCCGCCGCCGCTGGGTGCGAGGTGGCACCGGCGTGCGGTCGGTGTGCTCACTGGGAGTCGCCACCGGGAGCTGGGCGAAGATCTCGAGTCCTCGGTCGTTCTTCCCGTCGGGCGAGAGATCCTCCCAGCCCTGGATCTCCGACAGCGTCCGTTCGGCCCAGCCATCGACGGTGGTGAGGAGGCTGATGAAGAAGTCGACGGCCAGCGCCCGGATGTAGACCTGGTCCTGCAGCACGGCCCGGCCCTCCAGGAACTCCTGTTTGACGGCGCCGCCGAAGCGCAGCATCTCCTGGGCGTCGTCGCGGACCTGCTCCAAGGTGGCCACCAGCTGCTCCTTGGTCCCGAGCGGGGCGATGAAGAGTCGGATCATGGCCTCGAAGTCCATCGCGAACGGCGACACCGGCGTAGCCAGCCACTCGCGCAGCACCTGCCGGCCCGCTTCGGTGATCGAGTACACCGTCCGTGGCCGTTTCCCCACATACTCGCGCTTGGCCGCGACCAGCCCCATGGCGGCCAGCCGCTTGACCTCGCGGTAGATCGCGCTCTCGGCCCGCGGCCAGACGTAGCGGAAGTAGCGGACCCGCTGCTGGGCCAGCTCGTAGGTGGACCATGGACGGACGGCGAGCTGGGCCAGGACGGCGTACGAGGTCGTCGTCAGGCCCGACTGCGCATCGTCAGCAGGTCTTGACATACTCCAAACGCGAGCATAGGGTTACTGGCGTTTGGAGTATACCGGCGGACCGGGCCCGTGGACAACCGCCCGGCTGGGAGGAGGTCACGGACATGACCACCACCGACACCATCGAGCTCGCCGGACTCGACGGCGGACCCGTCAGCCTCGCCACCAAGCAGCTCGACGACCTGGACTCACGGGTCCAGGGCCGGTTGCTGGTGGCCGGCGACCAGGGTTGGAATGATGCCGTTGCGATCTGGAACGGCATGGCGGCCAGGCTCCCTGCCCTGGTCCTCCAGCCGGCCTCCGCTCACGACGTCGCCGCCGCGGTCGGGTTCGCCCGCGACCATGGGCTGCTGCTCGCCATCAAGGGCGGTGGCCACAACATCGCCGGCACCTCCATGGCGCCGGGCGGCCTGACCTTGGACCTGTCGCCCATGCGCCAGGTCACCGTCGACCCCGACGCCAGGCTCGTCCACGTCGGCCCGGGGTGTCTGCTCGGCGAGGTCGACCAGGCCACCCAGGCCCACGGGCTGGCCACCGTGCTCGGGTTCGTGTCCGAGACCGGCGTGGCCGGCCTCACCCTGGGGGGCGGCTTTGGCTATCTGGCCCGCCGCTTCGGCTGGACGGTCGACAACCTGGCCGAGGTCGAGGTCGTCGGTGCCGACGGCCAACTGCGCACCGCCAACCGCGACCAGCATCCCGAGCTGTTCTGGGCCCTGCGCGGTGGTGGCGGCAACTTCGGGGTCGTCACCCGGTTCACCTTCCGTCTCCACGAGGTCGGCCCGACCGTCACCGGCGGGCTGATCGTCTGGAGCGCGGAGCGGGCCGCCGACGTGCTGGCCGCCTACCGCGAGCTCACCGAACAGGCGCCGCGCGAGCTGACCGCCGCGACGATCGTGCGCCTGGCCCCGCCGGCTCCGTTCCTGCCCCAGCAGTGGCACGGCAAGCCCATCGCCGGGATCCAGGTCTGCCACAGCGGCGCCAACGCCGAAGCCGACCTGGCCCCAGTTCGCGCCCTCGGGAACCCGATCGTGGACCTGGTCGGCCCCAAGCCGTATGTGGCCGTGCAGTCGATGCTCAATGCCATGGAGCCCAAGTGGCTGCACCGCTACTGGAAGGCCGAGTTCTTCCCCAACCTGTCCAGTGACTTCCTGGACGCCTTCGGGAGCAGTGCGCTGCGGGTGACCTCGCCGCTGTCGCAGTCGATCATCTTCCACGTCGCCGGCGCCCTCAACGACCACGAGGACGACGACGGGGCGGTCGGCAACCGCGACGCCCACTACATCGGCGGGTTCGCCGCCACCTGGCCACCCGGCGCCCCCGCCGACCCCCACGTGGCCTGGGCCCGGACCGCGTGGGAGCGGATCCGCCCCTTCTCCACCGGCGGGAACTACGTCAACTTCCAGCTCGCCGACGACGACACCGCCCGGACCGCCGCCGCCTACGGGGCCAACTATCAGCGCCTCCAACGCGTGAAGGCCACCTACGACCCCGACAACCTGTTCCGCGTCAACCGCAACATCCCCCCTGCGGGCATTGGGAGCGCTGGATGAGCAGCGAGGGCGAGGGCCTGGCCGCCAGCTCGCCGCGATCCGCGGGGTGACGCTGGTCCTGGCCGCGAGGCTGGTGCACGTCCACGGGGCTGGTGGCCGGCCTGGGTCGACCTGAAGGGACATGCCGGCGGGGTCTGGGCCGACGATATCCCCTCAGGCTGGTTCGGTCGCGCCGGACAGGCAGTTGGGCCCGACCACGACCAGGCGCCGGATAGCCCTGCAACGGCCGAGACAACCAGCGGGTCATGGCAGGAGCCGGCCGGGTTGTCTCGGGTGGAAACCAGATCCCCTGGTCGGGGGCCGCTTGGCGTTGCCCAAGCGGCCTGGCGATGGAAGCATTCTCTGGTTGTCGCCGTCGCCATGGGGAACGAGGCTGTGGCAGTTGACCGTCAGATGGTCGCCCGGACCGTCAGCGAGCTGCGGGCGGCGCTGCCTGAAGCCGATGACCTGCTGGTCGGGCTGCTGCGGGTCGCCGAGGCCACCCGGACCGTCCTGGAGGTCGACGGGGCCGGGCTCACCCTCGTCCATGAGGAGGGCCCGCCTCGGTGGGTGGCCGCCACCGACGCCGCCATGGAACTGCTCGAGCAGGTCCAGCAGGACTTTGGCGAAGGCCCTTCCCTGGAGGCCTATGCCCAGGACCAACCCATCAGGGTGGAGGATCTGCGAACCGCGCCGGCCAGGACCCGGATCGACGCGGTGGTCGGCCAGCTGCACGTCTGCGCGGTGCTGAGCGTCCCCATCCGCCTGGCTGACCAGCCGGTGGGACGCTGGATCTCTACAGCACCCGGCCGCGGGCCTGGACCGCCCACGAGCTGGAGGCGGCACGTGAGTTCGCGGCCGTG
Organism: Actinomycetota bacterium; assembly: GCA_036280995.1. Classification (NCBI taxonomy): domain Bacteria; kingdom Bacillati; phylum Actinomycetota; species Actinomycetota bacterium. Next base: position 3,419 of record DASUPQ010000674.1, read on the forward strand.
GCCGGTGAGCTGGTCCACACCAGCGTGGAGCTGGCCAGCCACAAGCTGGAGGTCGCCCAGCTACGCCAGGCGTTGACCAGCCGGGTCTGGATCGAGCAGGCCAAAGGCGTGCTCGCCGCCACCCACGGCACCGACCCCGAGGTGGCGTTCCAGCAGTTGCGGACTCGGGCTCGGGCGAGCTCGCGCAAGCTGGCCGAGCTGGCCCGGGAGGTCGTCCAGGACGCCCAGCGTGAACGGCTGGCCGCCCTGGCCCTGGACGATGTCCGGGTGCGGGAGGCCGAGGTCCGCGCCCAGGCCGCCGAGCAGGCCCTCCAGGACGCCCAGGCCGACCTGGCCGAGCTCCGGGCGGCGCTTGACCGGGCTCAGGTCGCTGCCGAGGAGCGGGACCGCTTCGCCGACGAACGGGACCGGACGGCCGGTCACCCGGACTGACATCCACGTGCTGGAGCCGGGCGCCCGGTCGGAGCCGCTCGAAGGCGGGCAGTCGGCCCCGGGGTGGATGTTGGCGATGGCCGCCGGCAGCCGTTGGCTGAAGGCCACCGCACACGGGCCCTGGGGGAGAGGTCCTGACCGTCCCCAACATTCTGGGCGGTCTGGTCCGTCGCCGGCCCATCGGAGCTGGCCCTTGGCGTCGACCGGCATGAGCCCGGCGGCGTCGGCGGAGAACAGCTGCTTGGCGGCATCGGTGATCTGCTGCGGGGTCGGCGCCGGGCCAGCTTCAGGGTCCAGGGATACCCAGGGCGCC
>DASUPQ010000675.1 GCA_036280995.1 Actinomycetota bacterium
CCGACCAGGCCACCGAAACGCGGCGCTGGACCTGAAGATCACATGCGGACCAGCAGCGACCGCGCTGACTGGTACCACCACGTCAACGTCCCCGCGCACTGAGGAAGTGCTGCACCCGCTGTTCGCTGGTCGTCACGCCGGGCGGGTTCTCATAGCCGACCAAGGTGATGCCCGTGGGCGCCTCGACCTGCGGCCAGCGGTCATGCGACGGCGTCCAGGGATAGCGGTTGTTGTTGGCGTAGGTGCGGATCGACGTCTCGATGGCGTCGCCCGCCCAGTAGATCGTCGCGTGGGTGAGCAGATCGTCCTTGGTGAACACCCGTTCAACGTCGCCGCCGTTGTCCGACCAGTTCGCCCAGCGTTCCAGCATCCAGGCCAGCATCCCGGCCGGGGAGTCGGCCAGTCCGTAGGCGAGGGTGCTGGGCGCGAGCACGTGCGCCGCCAGGTGGACGGCGAACGTGAGCGGTGTCGAGAACCCGAAGCCGGGCAACGACGGCACGATCACCTCGAACGCATCCGCCGGGTCGGCTCCGAACGCGGCCGGGTCGGCGAGCGGGTCGATGACCTTGGCCCAGTGCCAGAACGTCCACGGCCAGCCGTGGCTGAGGATCAGCGGCACGGGGTCGGCCCCGACGCCGGGCTTGCGCATGAAGTGGACCGGCACGCCGCCAACCTCGACGCGGTAGTGCTCGTAGGCATTGATCGCCCGCTCGGCGGCGCGCCAGTCAAACCCATCCGCCCAGTACGCCACCAGCTCCTGCAGGTACGAGCGGCGCACCCCGTAGTAGCCGTCGTCGTTGCCGGCATCCCGCGGCCACTTGGTCGTGGTCAGCCTACGACGCAGGTCATCAAGCACCTCGTCCGCCACCTGCAGCGACGTCGGCGTCAGGGGAAACGATCGTGTCGGCACGGAACTGTCCTCTCCAATGGCGGGACGGCTCGACGACGCGTCTGGGGTCCGCCGTGCGTCCAGGAAACACGACACACGCCAGCTCCACGGCACGGCGCTGCGGCTCGTGGCCAGACCATCGAACCGGCCGGAGGCTAGGCGCGTAGGACGTTGGCGAAGATCAGCCAGGCGAGCAGCGACTTGGCGACCAGGCTGAGGGTGATGTAGCTGACCTCGCCGACCACATAGTCCCGCCAGCGCCCCACCTCTCGGTACTGCAATGCCATGTTGACGGCGAAGCTGAAGAACAAGACGAACTGGGTGGCGGTGATCGCGTACACGAAGCCGGGCACCTGCGGCGCCCCGGCCACATAGATCCCCACCAGGACCCAGGGCACCACCCCGATCAGGGACCCGAACCAAAAGGCGCTCCAGTCCGCCCTGCCCGGCTGCTGCTGACGCTCCATGAGCAGGCCGAACAGGATCATCGCGGTGTTCGCGGCGAAGATGGCGGTCACCGCGGCAAGATCGCGGATCCCCACGAACAGGCCGATCAGCACGATCATGATGGAGGCGCTGACCGAGTACTCGACCCAGCGGGCGTAGTTGGATCGACGCTCCAGGCTGCGCGTATACCACCGCTGGGCGCCGGGGGCGGCGACCAGGAGATGATCGGCGGCGGCCAGCAGCAGGAAGACCGCCACGGTGGGGCCGATCGGGAGCGCGAAGAGGCGCTCGGGCATGGTTGGCCCTTGGGCCGCGACCGGGTCGTTGGTCAGATAGGACGCGGTGATCGGCAGGGCCAGGGTGTTGCTGAGCGCCAACATCAGGGCGCCTTCCAGGCCCAGCAGGAGACCGACCACCAGGTTGACGACCCGCAGCCGGCGATGGCGCGCGGCCACCGATGCCGGCCGGGCTGCCATGTTGCTGACGTCCACGGTCATGCCCTCTCATTCAGACGCCGAGTCAGCTGCGTGCACAGCTACCGCGACACTGTCGCCGCGTGCTGTGGAATTGGGTAGGGGCAAACGGCCCAGACCGCTGTAGCTGTAACTCGACGTTCGTTAGTCCCACAGCGGGTGGAAGGTCCGCCCCTGCCAAGGTGAATCGCCTACTGCATGGCCCGTTGGGTCGACCTAGTCCTGCGAAGGGGCTCGCTGTCCCATCGGCCCGCACGCCGCCCCCCCGAGCCTCGACCGGCCCGGGCCGATCGAGTTGGGGCGCCGACCTCGGTACGGTCTGGATCCGGGAGAGCAGAACGACTGCCGCGCTGGCTGTCGTTGGCGAGGGCACGGCGTCCGGCCTCGGTCAGTAGTACATAGTCGGAGGCGACCACGACGAGCCGACGGTTGGCGAGCGAGCGGGTGACCTGGCGCCCGACCGGCCAGCGCATGACGAATCCGTCGGACGCCTCGAGCTGCTTGAGGGCTAGCCAGTCGGCGGCGGTGAGCCCCTCAACGGATGCATCGGCTCGGCTGTCCGGGCGGCCACCAGCGACCGTTTGGCCCTTGTCTTGGGCAGCGCAGGCTTCTCGCAAGGTGGCGACGAGCTCGACTGTGCCGATGCCCTTGGGGATGCCGACCTGTGCTCCGGAGTTGCAGACGGCCCGGTCCAGCTGGGCGTCGTCGTCCCCGGTCCACAACACCACGGGTGTGTCCGGCTGTTGGCGCCGCAGGATCCGGGTGGCTTGGACGCCGTCCATCCGGGGCATGCGCAGGTCCATGAGCACCACATCGGGGTGATGCGCGGCGGCCTGAGTCACCGCCTGGGCGCCATCCTCGGCCTCGCCGACCACCGTCAGCCCGGCCTGCTCCAGTGCCGAACGGATGCGTGTGCGCTGGGTTTGGCTGTCGTCGACGACCAGCACCTGCAGCGCTGTTGCAGCGGTGCTCCCGTGTGTCATGGCAACTCCCGCGAGCCTTGGGCGGGTCAGGCCGAGCGATTTTGTGTGCCGTCTTGACGCGCGATATGATCTGCTATGCCAAGTGCAGATGCAACTGCAGATGTCAGGTGCAGGCACCAAGTACAGACCCCGGTGGGAGTTCTCTCGGCCGCCTCGGGATCGAGGTTCGGCCCGGAGCGGCGGGGCGTCCCCTGATCTGTCGGCGTGCAGCTCCGCTGGCTCTGTACCGAGCCGGTTGGATCGGCCTGCTGGAAGGGAGCTAGCTGATAATGGGTGAAGGTGCAGAGTCAAGGCCCTACAACGGCATGCCGGCCGGGGAGTTGCGGGGCGCCTGCTGGTGGAAGAGCGGGCGCAGCAGCGCCCAGGGCAACTGCATCGAGACGGCCAAGTTGCCAGGTCATGAGGTGGCGGTGCGGAATTCCCGGTATCCGCAAGGACCCACGCTGATCTTCAGCCAAGCCGAGGTCCGCGCGTTCCTCGAGGGCGTGAAAGACGGCGACTTCGACGACCTTCTGTAGCCAGGGAGCGACCCTGAGGCTGCGACACCTGCGCAGCGGACAGGGGCCTACCCCGAGCGCATCAGGATTCCTGCAGGATCTTGTGGAGGAGGTCCACGGTCTTGTCGGGAGGTGCGGCGCGCATGCTGATGCGGTCCATGACATGCAGGTACTGGTTGACGTCGTCGCGCCTGTCGAGGTACAGGGCATTGGTCAGGTGCTCGACATAGACCACATCGGGTAGCTCCTGGTCGGCGAACCGGAGGATGCTGAACGAGCCCACCATGCCCGGGTGGGCACCAGCACCGAACGGCAAGATCTGCAAGACGACATTCGCCTGCTTGGTGGCGTCGATCAGCCGCTCCAGCTGCCCGCGCATCACCTCGGGACGGCCCACGGGTCGCCGCAGCGCCGCCTCGTCGATCACCGCCCACAGCCGGGGCGCGTCCGGTCGGGTGAGCAGCGTCTGGCGGGCCATCCGCAGCGCGACCCGCCGTTCCTCCTCCGCCCGTTCGTCCAGGTGCGCGCCGGCGATGACCGCCCGCATGTAGTCCTCGGTCTGCAACAGGCCGGGGACTAGCTGGCCCTCGTAGGTCCGGATCAGCGTGGCCGCCGACTCCAGATCCACATAGGCCCGGAACCACTGGGGCAGCAGGTCGCCGTAGTGCTGCCACCAGCCAGGGGCGTTGGCCTCGCGAGCGAACTCCAGGAACCCGGCGACCTCATCTGGGTCGGTGACGCCGTACAGCCGCAGCAGGTCGACGATGTCGCGGTCCTTGAAGCCAACCTGGCCGTTCTCCAGCCGGTGGATCTTCCACTCCGACGCCCGGATCGCCTCGGCGGCCTCCTCGCGTGAGAGTCCCGTGTCGATCCGGAGCCGGCGCAACTGGGCGCCGACCAGCATGCGACGCACGGTCGGGCCGCTCCCCAGTCCGGGCCGATCCTCGCTCACGCCTGCCTCCCGCAACCTGGTGCCTCCCGCACCCTGGTTGACAGACAGTGTGCCACTTTCGTCCAGACTGTCCGGGATCCGCCTTGGCTATCGACCGTTGCATCCGCACTCGGTACAGGCCGGAACCCGTAGGGTGCGGGAACTCGGACGTGACCTGTGAGCTGCGGATGGCGTCGGCGGTCTGGGTGGTGATCCCGCATGAATCGGCCAGGTGCCCATCGGCCCTGACTTCCCTGGCCATCGGTCCTGACCTCTATGGCTTGCGTCCAACCCCGGCGTAGGCGGGCACGTCGTAGTGGAGGACACTATCGGCGTCACCTGGATCGGGTCGCCACCGGTGCAGCTGCACCAGCCCCGGCTCCACCATCTCCAAGCCGTCGAAGAACCGGGCAATTTGGTCCTTGCCACGGAGGGTGGGACGGTCGGGCATCAGCTTCTCAAGGCGCTCGTAGGCCTTGGAGATCTCGCCGCCGCTGTCGACATCGCCGGCGGGATGGGAGATGGCGAGGTAGCTACCTGAGGGCACGGCAGCCATGAGCCGGCTGACGACCTCGTACGCGTCCTCATCCTCGATGAGCATCAGGATCATCAACAGCGTGATCGCCACCGGCTCGTTGAAGTCCAGCGTCTCCGCAGCGCCCTGCAGGATCTTGTCGGGGTCGCGCAGGTCGGCCTCCACGTACTTGGTGACGCCCTGCGCACTGCTTTGAAGCAAGGCCCTGGCATGCACCAGCACGAGCGGGTCGTTGTCGACGTACACGACCCGGGATTCCGGCGCGACCGCCTGGGCGACCTCGTGAGTGTTGTCTTTGGTGGGCAGGCCGGTTCCGATGTCCAGGAACTGCCGGATCCGCGCCTCGCCAGCCAGGTAGCGCACCATCCGGCCCAGCAGCGCCCGGTTCTGACGGACGCCGCGCCGCATCTCGGGGAAGACCTCGAGCACGGCGTCCCCCGCCCTCCGGTCGGCGGGGAAGTTGTCCTTGCCGCCCAGCCAGTAGTCGTACATCCGCGCCGGGGTGGGCATGCTGGTGTCGATCTCGGGCGGCAGGTCCCCGCCGGGTAGGGTGGGACCGCGGTCTGTCATGGGCTCGCCTTCTCTCCGCCGGGGGAACGGGCAACCGTATTCTCCGACAAGATCCCGTTTGGGAGTAGCGGCCTGTGCCCTCGTGCACGCCGAAAGGTTCCCAGGCCGGTGCAGGCAGTCGGACCACCATCCTTGATCACCTCACCGCCGCCAGCGCGGTGTCGAGGGCAAGGCAGAGCTCGGCGAGCGAGCGGACGACGACACGGTTGGTGCGGTGATGGTGGACGTCCCAGGCGGCGTGTCCGGGGAGGCCGGCCGTCACCCGAACCCTAGTCGCGATCCTGCCGGCGC
>DASUPQ010000676.1 GCA_036280995.1 Actinomycetota bacterium
CTGCCCCGACCCCACCAGCCCCGATCCCACCTGCCCGCGACCCCACCAGCCCCGACCCTGCCCCGACCCCGGACTCGTCGGAGCCATCTGGCACCATCGCAGGATGCGCCTCCGGATCTACCTCGACGTCCTCCGCACGCCTTCGGTGACCCGGCTGCTGTCGTCGGCGGTGGTCGGGAGGATGCCGACGGCCATGGCCGGGCTGGCGATCGTGCTGCTGGTGCGGGAGGGCGGCGGGTCGTACGCGGTCGCCGGGATGGTCGCCGGGACCTACTCGGTCGCCCTGGCCCTGACCTCGCCGCTGCTGGGGCGGCTGGTCGACCGGGTCGGGCAGACCCGGGTCCTGGTCGGCTGCTCGCTGGCCAGCGCCCTCGGGTTCGGCGCCCTGGCCGTCGCCGGCCGGGGCGCCTCCCCGGTCGTGCTGGCCGCCCTTGCCGCCCTGGCCGGCGGATCGATCCCGCCGGTCGCGGCCTGCATGCGGGCCCTCTGGTCCGAGCTGCTCGACTCCGGCGGCCAGCTCCAGGCCGCGTTCGCGGTCGAGTCGACCGTGCAGGAGCTGATCTTCGTCGTCGGGCCACCGCTGGTCGCCCTCCTGGCCGCCGCCTTCTCCCCGGCCGCGGCCGTGCTCGGCACCGGCGCGCTGCTGCTGGCCGGGACCGGGGTGTTCGCGGCGACCCCGGCGTCGCGGTCCTGGCGCCCCCGCCGCCGCGCCGCCGACTGGGCCGGGCCGCTGCGCAGCCCCGGCATCCGCGCCGTGCTGGCCACCATCGTGCTGCTGGCCACCGCCTTCGGCACGGTCGAGGTGACGGTGGTGGCAGGCGCCGAGCAGCTCGGCTCCCGCACCCTGGCCGGCCCGCTGCTCGCCCTGTGGGCGCTCGGCAGCCTGGTCGGCGGCCTGGCCTTCGGCGCCCGCGCCTCCGACCGCGGCCCCGAGCAGCGCCTGATCGGCCTGCTCGCCCTCGTGGTGGCCGGGATCGCCCTGCTGGCCGTGGCCGCCGGGCTGGCCCAGCTGGCCGCGGGCATGGTCCTGGCCGGGCTCGGCATCGCCCCGGCCATCGCCTGCCTGTACCTGCTGGTCGACCGGCTCGCCCCCGCCGGCACCGTGACCGAGGCCTTCACCTGGGTGACGACCGCCTTCGCCACCGGGTTCGCCGTCGGCAACGCCCTCGGCGGCACCCTCGTCCACCGGGTCGGCACCGACCGGTCGTTCCTGGTCGCCGCCGGCGGGATCGCCGCCGCCGCCCTGGTGGCCCGAATGCGCCGCCCCGCCCTGGCCGGGACTCCGCCCGGAATGCCGGAGGCCTCCGACGGGTTGGGGCGAGCAGGATGATGTACCACTGGTACCCGCGCCGGGAGCCGCTGCCGCCCGGCACCAAGCTGTCGCGCGACGTGGTCCGGCGCGTCTGGGGGTTCGCCCGCGACTTCCGCTGGCAGATCGCCGGCTACCTGCTCCTGCTGGGTCTGTCGGCGCTGGCCGCGGTCGTGCCCGCGCTGCTCGTGCGCGAGCTGCTCAACACCGCCATCCCCCAGCGCAGCTTCTCCCTGGTCAACCTGATCGGCCTGACCGCCGTCGGGGTCGCCGTGGCCAACGCCGGCCTCGCCCTCGGCCAGCGGTTCCTGTCCTCCCGCATCGGCGAGGGCCTGATCTACCGGCTGCGCACCAGCCTGTTCGACCACGTGCAGCGCCAGCCCCTGGCTTTCTTCACCCACACCCAGACCGGCGCCCTCACCAGCCGCCTGAACTCCGACGTGGTCGGCGCCCAGCGGGCCCTCACCGGCACCCTGGGGTCGGTCTTCTCCAACCTCATCAGCCTGGTCACGACCCTGGTGACCATGTTCCTGCTGAACTGGCGCATCACCCTGATCACGGTGGCCGTGCTGCCCCTGTTCCTGCTCCCGGCCCGGCGGGTGGGGCGCCGGCTGCAGGCCATCACGCGCGAGTCGATGCAGCTCAACGCGGCCATGAACACCACCATGAACGAGCGCTTCAACGTCGCCGGGGCGTTGCTGGTGATGCTGTTCGGCCGCCGCGACCGGGAGCTGGCCGGCTTCGCCGACAAGGCCGCCAGCGTCCGCGACATCGGGGTCCGCTCCGCCCTCTACGGCCAGACCTTCTTCGTCGTCCTCGGCCTGGTCGGGGCCGTCGGCACGGCCGCCGTCTACTGGTTCGGGGCCCGGCTGGTCCTTCAGGGCCAGCTCCAGGCCGGCGACGTGGTCGCCCTGGCCGCCCTCGTCACCCAGGTCTACGGCCCCCTCACCGCCCTGACCAACGCCCGGGTGGACGTGATGACCGCGTTCGTGTCCTTCGAGCGGGTCTTCGAGGTGCTCGACTTCGAGAGCCCGATCCGCGACCGGCCAGGCGCGGTCCCCCTGGACCACCCCGCCGGGCGGATCGAGTTCGACCACGTCGGCTTCCGCTACCCGACGGCCGACGAGTCGACCATCGCCAGCCTCACCGGCGGCGCCTCGGCGATCGGGGCCGCCGCCGGCGAGCCGGTCCTGCACGACGTCAGCTTCACCGTCCTCCCCGGCGAGCTGGTCGCCCTGGTCGGCCCGTCGGGGGCGGGCAAGACCACCACGGCCATGCTGGTCGCCAGGGTCTACGACGTCAGCGAGGGCGCCGTCCGGGTCGACGGGACCGACGTGCGCGACCTGGAGCTGGAGAGCCTGCGGGGCGCGATCGGGCTGGTCGCCCAGGACCCGCACCTGTTCCACGACACCATCCTGGCCAACCTGCGCTACGCCCGGCCGGACGCGACCCTGGAGGAGATCGAGGACGCCTGCCGCGCCGCCAGGATCCTCGACCTGGTCGAGAGCCTGCCCGAGCGCTGGGAGACGGTGGTCGGGGAGCGCGGCTACCGGCTGTCCGGCGGCGAGAAGCAGCGCCTGGCCATCGCCCGGCTGCTGCTGGCCGACCCGGCCATCGTGATCCTCGACGAGGCCACCGCCCACCTCGACTCCGAGGCCGAGGTCCACATCCAGGAGGCCCTGGCGGCCGCCCTCCGCGGCCGGACCTCGCTGGTCATCGCCCACCGGCTGTCGACCATCGTCAACGCCGACCGGATCCTGGTCATCGCCGGCGGCCGGGTGGTCGAGCAGGGCCGCCACGCCGAGCTGCTGGCCGCCGGCGGCCTCTACGCCGACCTGTACCGCACCCAGTTCGGCCGCGCCCCGGTCGACGGGCAGCCGGTCAGCCGCGCGGCAACGGCCTAGGCACCGCGCGGGATCTCCCGCGCCGGGTGGCAGTAGATTTCCCACTGACGGCGGGTCGAGCGGCGGGAGCGGCATGAGCGGGAGCGAGACTCGGCTGCGGGACGACTTCGAGGCGTGCTTCGGCGGGCTGGCCGCGATCGGCCAGGACCCGGCCGGCGGCTGGACCCGCCTCGCCTGGACCGAGGAGGACCGCGCCGCCCGTTCCTGGTTCAAGTCCCAGGCCACCGCCCGCGGCCTCACCGTCGACCAGGACCCCGCCGGCAACCTCTGGGCCTGGTGGACCGGATCGGCGGGCCGGTCGGGCGAAACTGGGCTGGCTGGGGGGTCGGGCGAGACCGGGTCGGCCGGGGGGGTGGGGACAACCGAGGGCAGCTCGCCCGCGGGTCGGCTACGCTCCCCCACCGGGGGGGTCGATCCGGAGCCGGGTCGATTCGGCATGGGCCCCGATCGGGTGGTCGCGGTCGGGAGTCACCTGGACACGGTCCGCCGGGGCGGGGCCTACGACGGCGCCCTCGGGGTGGTCAGCGGGCTGGTCGCGGTCGGGGAGCTGGCCGCGCGCGGGGTCGAGCCGCAGCGGCCGGTGGCGGTGGTGGCCTTCGCCGACGAGGAGGGCGGGCGGTTCGGGGTCCCGACGTTCGGGAGCCGGGTGCTGACCGGGGCGCTCGACCCCGACGACATGCTCGGGCGGGCCGACCAGGACGGGGTCACGGTCGCCGAGGCGATGGCCGCCGCCGGGGTCGACCCGGCCGGCCTGGGGCCCGACCCGGCGCGGGTGGGCCGCCTCGGCGCGTTCGTCGAGCTCCACGTCGAGCAGGGACGGGGCCTGGCCGACCTGGGACAGCCGGTCGCGCTGGGGACCGGCATCTGGACGCACGGGCGCTGGCGGCTCACCCTCAGCGGCGAGGCCAACCACGCCGGCACGACCCGGCTGCCCGACCGGCGCGACCCGATGCTCGGCCTGGCCGCGGCCGTGCTCGCCGCCCGCGCGGCCGCCACCGAGCTGGAGGCGGTGGCCACGGTGGGCCGGGTGGCCGTCGAGCCGAACTCCTCCAACTCGGTCCCTGGCAGGGTGTCGGCCTGGCTGGACGCCCGGGCCGAGCGGGACCAGACCCTCGACTGGCTGGTGGCCGCCTTCGAGGCCGCCGTCGAGGAGGCCGCCGGTCGCAACCGCCTGGAGGCCGATCTGACCTGCGAGTCGCGCAGCCCCGGGGTCGAGCTCGACCGGGACCTCTCCGCCCGCCTGGACACCTGCCTGCGCGCCAACGGCCTGGAGCCGCCGGCGCTGCCCACCGCCGCCGGCCACGACGCCGCCTCCCTGGCCGCCGCCGTCCCCACCGCCATGCTGTTCGTCCGCAACCCCACCGGCACCAGCCACAGCCCGTCCGAGACGGCCGACCTGGCCGACTGCCTCACCGGGGTCCAGGCCCTGGCCGCGGTGATCGAGGACCTGGCATGCCGCTGAGGCCCCGGCTGGGGTGGGGCGGCCTCGAATGAGGCGCCGGCTGGGGTGGGGCGGCCTCGAACCCGCCGGGTCGGCGCCGGGTCCCTGGACCGGGTGGGGCGGCCCGGAACCCGATCCGCCGGTGGCGGGTCCCCCGGTGGGGGAGCGTAGCCGACGCGGGCAGTGGCTGCCGGCGACTTCCCACAGCCCCGGCCTTGTTCCCGGCCTCGGCCCCGTTCCCGGCCTCGGCCGACCCCTGGCAGGCCGGGCATGAAGGCCTGGCACGCCGAGCTGGCCTGGTTGGGGCCGGAACGGGGGGTGGCCGAGCGGGTCCTGGTCGAGGTGGAGGGGGAGCGGATCGCGGCGGTGACCGAGGGGGTCGACCCGCCGGGCGGGGCGACCCGGCTGGGCGGGGTGACCATTCCTGGGATGGCCAACGGGCACTCGCATGCGTTCCACCGGGCGCTACGAGGGCGCACCCATCGCGGCCGGGGGGACTTCTGGAGCTGGCGGGAGCTGATGTACCGGGTCGCCGGGGCGCTCGACCCGGACCGCTACCTCGAGCTGGCCACGGCCGCCTACGCCGAGATGGCGCTGGCCGGGATCACCGCCGTGGGGGAGTTCCACTACCTGCACCACGACCCGGACGGCCGCCCCTACGCCGACCCCAACCTGATGGGGGAGTCGCTGGCCGAGGCGGCCGTCCGGGCCGGGGTCCGGCTCACCCTGATCGACACCTGCTACCTGCGGGCCGGGCTCGACGGCCAGCCGCTGGCCGGTCCGCAGGTCCGCTTCGGGGACGGCGACGCCGAGGCCTGGGCCGAGCGGGCCGGAGCCCTGGGCGACCGGCCGGGACTGCGGGTGGCGGCCGGGATCCACAGCGTCCGGGCGGTCGACCCGGCGGCCATGGCCACGGTGGCCGCCTGGGCCGCCGAGCGACAGGCGCCGCTGCACCTCCACCTGTCCGAGCAGCGGGCCGAGAACGAGGCCTGCCTGGTCGCCACCGGCCGCACCCCGGCCGCCCTGGCCGAGTCGGCCGGGGTGCTCGGCCCCCGGACCACCGCCGTCCACGCCACCCACCTGACCGCCGAGGACGTGGGCCTACTGGGCGCCACCCGGACCACCGCCTGCATCTGCCCCACCACCGAGCGCGACCTGGCCGACGGGGTCGGGCCGGCCAGGGCGCTGGCCGACGCCGGCAGCCCGCTCTGCCTCGGCTCCGACAGCCATGCCGTGGTCGACCTGTTCGAGGAGGCCAGGGCGGTCGAGCTGGACGAGCGCCTGATCACCGGACGCCGCGCCCATCATCAGCCCCCCGACCTGCTGGCCGCGGCCACCGGGTCGGGCATGGACGCCCTCGGCTGGGACGCCGGCCGCCTCGCCCCGGGTCGCCTGGCCGACCTGGTCACGGTCGGGCTTGGCTCGGTCCGCCTGGCCGGTGCCCGCCCCGCCGACGCCGTCGACCAGCTGGTGTTCGCGGCCACCGCCGCCGACGTGACCTCGGTCGTGGTCAGCGGCCGCCAGGTCGTCCAGGACAGCCAGCACCTGCTCGTCGGCGAGGTCGCCGCCGCGCTCGACCGCGCCATCGCCGCCCTCGACGACCGCTGACCCGGGGTGTGGGCAACCGAACGCATGCCCGCTCCTGGCTGGGCTACGCTCCCCCACCGGGGGACCCGCCACCGGCGGGTCGGGTTCCAGGCTGGCCAGGGTCACCAACGGACCCGCCACCGGAGGGTCCGGGTGCGGCGGAGGGTCCGGGAACGACCCGGCGGCCCAGAATCACCTGGAGCAGGTCCTCGGCGCGGGGTTCGGACTCGTCGTGGACCTGGGGGGTGGGGCCGCCGCCGGCGATGTCGACGTGGAGGGTGGCCAGGCCGGCGCGGCGTTGGAACGGGGAGGAGCGGACGCTGCCGCTCTGGGCCTTGGCGACCGGGACGACGGTGAGGACCCGGATCGCCACCCCGGCCCTGGCGTACAGGAATCCCTCGCCGGTGGCGTGGCCGAGGCTGCGGTAGGCGGCCAGGCCGACGGCCACGGCCACCCCAAGCACCGGCAGCGCGGCCAGGGCGAACGCCGGCGGGACCTCCAGCACCCCGGCGGAGGTCAGGACCCACACGGGCAGGGCGACGGCGGCCACGAGCACGCCCGCCCCGACGACGCTGCGGGTCACCGACCGCCGCCTGGCCGCCGGCGGCGGGGCGAGCAGCCGCGGCACCGGGGCCGCCCCCGCCACCAGCTCGTTCAGGACCCGGTTGACCTGCATCCGCTGGAGGATGGGGATGGCCAGCCGCCCGGCCGACTGGTCGGCGGTGCCGGTCCGGCCGGCGCTCTGGATGCGGATCGAGGCCAGGCCGAGGGCCCGCCGCAGCAGCGACTCCTCGATCCGGACGACCTGGAGCCGGGCCAGGGGCAGGTGCGCCTCGCGGCGCTCCAGCAGCCCGCGCCGGACCACCAGGTCGTTCCCGACCCTGGCGAGGGTGAAGCCGTAGTCGGTGACGATGCTGGAGGCGGCGGCCAGGCCCAGCCACACGACCGCGGCGAGCACGGCCACGGCCAGGAACGCGGCCGGGGTGGTGGGGGTGACCGCCTCCGGGTCGAACCGCTGGAACACCCATTCGTCCAGGCCCGGGAACCAGTCGGCGGCCTGGCTGAGGGGGCCGAGCACGACCAGGGCGGCCGCCGCCCGCGACCCCGTGATCCCGGCCAGCATCACCTCTCCGAGCGGGAGCCGCAGCAGCACCCGCTCGGCCGGGACCCCGGTGACCTCCGCCCCGATGACCTCGGCCCCCCCGGCGCCTGGCCCCGCCGCGACCCACCCGCCGGCGACGTCCGCCTCGGCGGCCCCGCCGGCCGCCTGGCCGGCAGGAGCGGTCCCCAGGCCCGAACGAGCGGGGGCCGATTGGGCCTTGGCCCGCAGCAGACTCGTCCGCAGCGACTGGGCCTCGGGCAGGGTGACCACGTCGAGGTCGACCTCGGCGGCCGAGCCGCCCCCGGCCGTCTCGACCCGGAGGGTTGCCACCCCGAGCAGGCGGTGCAGGGGCTTGCGGACCAGGTCGACCTGCTGGATCCGGTCGAAGGGGACCGCCCGCAGCTTGCGGGCCAGCACCCCCTCCTCCAGCCGCAGGGCGCCGCCCTCCAGCGAGTAGGTCCGCCGCAGCCACTCGACCGTGCTCCAGGCCAGCAGCACCAGCGCCCCGGCGGCGAGCAGCCAGAACTGCCGCCGGGCGGCCAGGATCACGGCCAGCGGCCACAGCCGCCAGGCGTGCCCGATGGCGAAGAACACGGGACTGAGCACGTGCAGCCGCCGCGGTCCCCCGTTCGAGACCAGGACCCCTGGGGCGCCCGGGTCCTCAGACGGCATCGCCGTGGCCGGCCCTGGCCAGGATGAGACGGCGCAGGCCCTCGGCGTCGCCGGCGGCGATGCCGGGGATGGTGGCGTCGGTGCCGGCCGAGGCGGTGTGCAACACCAGCCGGGACAGGCCGACCGCCCGCTCGAACGGCCCCTGGGCGACGTCGATGTGCTGGACGCGGAAGTACGGGATGGCCGAGTGGACGCGGCGGACCACGCCGTGGCGCAGCTCGAGGGCGTCGGCGGCCACCTGGTAGCGCCAGTGGCGGTAGCGGGACCGCGGCCACCACCAGGCGGCCAGGCCCCCGGCGACGGCGAACAGCGCGGCGGCCAGCCCTGGCGGGCCGGGCACGTCCGCGCCGGCCAGTCTGGACCCGATGTCGATGGCCAGGACCAGCAGGGCGAGCAGCCCGTAGCCGAGCGCGTCCTGGACGGTCCACACGACCACGATGCGGCGGTCGAGCTCCCTGGCCTCGACCCAGCTCCCGGCTGCCTCGCTCATCGGACCAGCCTATCCGGCGCGGGCCGGTCGGGCGCTCAAGCCGGCGCCGGCTCGTAGGTGGTGATCTCGACCACGTAGCCGTCCGGGTCGGGCAGGCACACCGACCAGGCGACCCCGTAGTCGCTCTCCTCGTACTCGACCCCATTCGCCGCCAGCTCCACCTTGGCCCGCTCCAGCCCCCGGCGCGAGGTCCGGAACCAACGTGGCGCATCGGGTCGTCGACCGGGATCGGCTTCCCGTCCTCGTTGGGGAACAGGGCCACCCCGCTGCCGTTGGCCTCCAGCACGGCCGGGAAGTCGCCCCACGCCTCCTCGTGGGCCCGGCGCAGGCCCAGCACCTCCTGGTACCAGCGGACCGACCGGTCGATGTCGGAGACCACCAGCCCCACGTGGTCGAGGGCC
>DASUPQ010000677.1 GCA_036280995.1 Actinomycetota bacterium
AACGCCGTCCTCGACCTGCCCAGGTAGCCGGGACCCCGCCAACGCCCGCCGAACGGCAGGCCTCCCCTGTCCACGTCCGCTCCTCCCGCCGTCGAGTCGACCGCTCGGCCCGCCCAGGCGCCCCGAGGGGAGCTACTGACCCACGGCCTCAGCGCCCGACGTCGGCGGGGCTGGGCGGGTCGGGCAGGAGGACCCGGAACGACGCGCCGCCGCCGGGGCGGTCCTGGACCCAGGCCCGGCCGCCGTGGAGCTCGGCGAAGCGGGCGACCAGGGAGAGGCCGATGCCGACGCCGGGGGCGTGGGCGGGCGCCCCCGGTCCCTGGCGGAACGGCTCGAACAGGGCCGACCGCAGCTCCCGGGGGACGCCGCCGCCGGCGTCCTCCACGGCCAGGAGCACGCCCCCGTCCCGGCGGGCGACCGTGACCCAGACCGGCGTGTCCGGCGTGGTGTGCCGGTCGGCGTTGGCGAGCAGGTTCTCGACGACGCGCTCGACCTTGGCCGGGTCCACCCAGGCCACCACCGGCTCGGCCGTCACGTCCAGCCGCCGCCCGCTGCGCTGCCGCCACTCGGTGGCGACCCGGCCGACGAGCGCGGCGACGTCGGTGCGGCTGCGCCGCGGCTCCACCAGGCCCTTGCTGAGTCGGTCCAGGTCGAGCAGGTCGGACAGGAGCCGGTCGAGCTTGCCGGCGTTGACGACCAGCCGGTCGACCAGGTCGGCGGTGTCATTCTCGGCCAGGCTGGAGCCCGACCGCTTGAGGGTGAGGGCGATGCCGATGACGGTCGCGAGCGGGGTCCGCAGCTCGTGGGAGACGGCGTCAAGGAAGGTGTTCTTCATCTCGTCGAGCGCCCGCAGCTCGTGGGCCGCCTGCCGCTCGCGCTCCAGGGCCTGGCGTTCGCGCTCCAGCGCCTGGCGCAGGCCCTCCTCGGCCAGCTTCTGGTCGGTGATGTCGATGTAGTAGCCCTGCCAGAAGTCGGGCTCGCCGTGCTCGCCGCGGACCAGCACGGCGTGGTCGCGGACCCACACCACCCGGCCGTCCTTGGCGAACACCCGGTACTCCATGTTCCAGGGGTCGCCGGTGCGGTCGACGCGCTCGTTCTCGGCCAGCACCCGCTCGCGGTCGTCGGGATGGATCAGCGTCTTCCAGAAGTCGCGCCGCAGGGTCTCCTCGTGGGTGTAGCCGAGCAGCTGCTGGCTCTGTGGGCTCTCGTAGACGAGGGTCCCCTCGGGGCGGAGCGGCTCCGAATACAGCACCGCGGGGATCTGCTCGGACAGTGCCCGGTAGCGCTCGTCGGCCCCGGGCAGCCAGCCCCGGCCCGGCCCGGCGCCGGCGGCCAGCCGCCCGGCGCGGTCGATGGCCAGCCCGGCCAGCTCCGCGCAGCCGCGCAGCTGCTCGATCTCGTTCTTGCCGGCCACCCGGCCCGGCTCCCTCCAGGCCATGCCCAGCACCCCGACCACCGACCCGTCGGCGGTCAGGGGCACGCACAGCGCCGCCGGCACCTCCTGCTGCCCGCCGCCCTGCGGCGTGCCCGTCCTCCAGGCCTCGCCGGCCAGCCCCTGTCCCTTGCCGAGCCGGCGGCCGACGCAGCCGGCGAAGCGGCCCACCCCCTTGCCCACCACCAGCCGCCGCCCGTCGTCGGCGACCAGCCAGAGCAGCGCGTCCCGGGTCCCGACCAGCCGGGCCGCCCAGGTCACGACCCGCCCGTACAGCTCGTCGAGCTCCGGCGGCCAGCCAGGGACGCCCGCCCCTCCAGGAGGAGCCCCGGGAGCTCCACCCGCCCAGTCGGACCAGGCGTCGGCCTCCATGGCCGGCACGCCCCCTTCTCCCCGCTCGAACATCGGCCCCAGGGGCGCTACGTTACCTTGATTCGCTCCCGGCGACCCTCGGGGCCGGTCCGTTGGATCGCGAAGAAGAGCTGAGCGGTCAGCCGGCGTAGGTGCGCCGGTCGAGGGCCAGCGGGGTCAGGAAGCGGGCGTGCAGCCGGCGATGGGTCCGCCACAGCAGCCAGGCCGAGCCCTTGGGCCAGAGCAGCGGGTCCTCGACGACCAGGCCGGCCGGGACGAGCCGGGCGAACAATCGCCCGATCAGCTCGCCGTGGGTGCACAGCGCCACGCCGGCGGCCTCCGGGTCCACGAAGAGCGACTCCACCCGGGCCGCGTCGGCGTCGGCGCCGAGGGCCGCGACCTCCTCGACCTGGAGCAGGCGGTCGCGCCCGAGCGGCTCGACGGTCTGGAGGCAGCGCGCGGCCGGGCTGGACAGGATCCGCTCGACCGGGTAGTCGTCCAGCCGGACGACCAGCCCCTCGGCCTGGTCGTGGCCTTCGGGGGAGAGGGGCCGATGCAGGTCGGGGCCGGCCCAGCTTCCCTTGCTCCCTGCCTCGGCGTGCCGGACGACGATGAGCATGTCCTACCCCTACACCGAGATGCTGATCGGGAACGTGGTGAGCCAGGCCAGGGCGCCGAGCAGCACCAGGCAGCCGAGCCCGAGGACGACGGCGCGCGTGCCCGGGCTCTTGATGCGGGTGCTGATGCCGCCGAAGAACAGCGCGGCCGAGAACAGGACGACGCACAGGACGTAGTTGGTGGCGCGCTGGATGTTCCGGCTGGCCACGGCGGACTCCGCCCCCGCCCGCGCCTCAAGGCGCTCGGCCTCGGCCCTGGCGGCCAGGTGGTAGGCGGGGGTGGCGAAGGGCGTCAGGGGGGCCTCGGGGTTGTGCAGCGGTCTGGTGGCGATCCAGGCCTCGACGGCCGGCCGGAACTCCTCGCGGAACCGCTTGCGGTAGAAGTCGGCCAGCTCGGTCTCGTCGCGGGCGTAGCTGTCGACCCACTGGATGAAGGTGGCGACGTCGATCTCGCTCTGGCTGTTGGCCAGGTCCGACCAGCGGGTCGACTCCACCCGGGCGGCGTTGGCCCGGCTGAAGGCCTTGGCCTGCTCGCCCGTCCAGCGGCTCGCCTGGTAGCCGCTCCAGGCGATGGCCAGCGCGGCCACGGAGAGGACCACGGCCGAGACGACCTCGAGCCAGGCCTCCAGCCGCCGGCCGGTCACCGTGG
>DASUPQ010000678.1 GCA_036280995.1 Actinomycetota bacterium
CCCAGGCTCGCCCCTGCGGACCCCGCCGACATGCTGGCCGTCATCGATGCCGAGGACGGCTTCGACGCCGCCCCCCAGCTGCACCGCATCACCGCCCCGACCCTGGTCGTGGCCGGCGACCGCGACCGCAACTACACCCCCGAGCTGTTCCGGGAGACCGCCGACCGCATCCCCCGGGCCCGGCTGCGGCTGTACCCCGGCAAGGGCCACGCCAGCATCGCCACGCTGCGCTACCGGCCTGCGGTCGGTGAGATCCTCGAGTTCCTGACCGCCGACAACGCCGAGCCCTGAACCTGGCGCCTGAGGCCGCGCAGGTGGCTGCGGGCCATGATGAAGTCGGCCGGGACGATCATGGCCAGGAACCCCCGCTGGAACCAGGCCGGGTCCCGGCGCATCCGGCGCATCCGGATGCGCCGGGAGGACCCAGAGGCGAGCCTGGCGCGCCCGCTGCCTACCTGAACTCCGATGGCCGACCTGCTGGCCCATGGCGTTTGGCGGTCCCGGCGGGTGCCGTAGCCCCGGCCGCCGCTCAGCCGGGGCTGCCGGCCAGGCGGAAGGCGGTGCCGAGCAGGTCCCGGATCGAGACCATGCCGATCACCTGGCTGTCGTCCTCGGACAGGACGGGCAGGTGGCGGCATTCGAACTCGAACATGGTCGAGGCCACCTCGTGGATGTCGGCGTCGAGGTGGACGGCGGCGGGCGCGGCCGTCATGTAGTCGGCGGCGGTGGCGTCCCGGGGATCGGCCCCGTCGGCGATCGCCCTGGTGAGATCCCGCTCGGTCAGGATGCCCACGAACCGGCCGCCGACGGTGACGACCACGGAACCAACCTGCTCGTTCTGCATCCGCTCGGCGGCGTCGGCCAGGCAGTCATCGCCATCGACGCGCACCACCCAGGGACGGAAGATCGACCTGACGTTCATCTCGCCTCACCTCATCTGGACCTTCGTCCTCATCTGCCAACGCTAGCCGGCGGCGGTCCGGCGCCTCAGGGCCTTGTGGCCCGTTCGCTCCGGGCCGGTCGCCCGGTGCCGGCGAATGACCGCCTTGCGGGTCTCCTCGGCCGCGAACAGCAGCACCGGGGCGACCAGCACCGGTAGCCACTGCGCCAGGGTCAGCGGCCGGTGG
The DNA here is from genome assembly GCA_036280995.1 of Actinomycetota bacterium. Classification (NCBI taxonomy): domain Bacteria; kingdom Bacillati; phylum Actinomycetota; species Actinomycetota bacterium. The sequence continues at coordinate 1,128 of DASUPQ010000678.1, forward strand.
CCGAGCAGCGCCTGGATCGGCCCCAGGTAGACGAACCCGAGCAGGGCCAGGCCCTCGGCGGCGACCGCCCCAACCAGCAGACGGTTGCTGGTTGGGCCGAGCGCCCACAGCGACATCGTGGTGCTGCGGCACTCGAAGGCGTTGGCCATCTGGGCCAGCACGATGGCGGCGAACACCATGGTCGATAAGGAGGCCAGCGCCGTTCCGCCGGCCGGCAGGGGGGTCCCCGGATGCCAGCCGAAGAACAGCGCCGCCCCGACCGGCAGCAGGGCCAGCGAGGCGACCGCCTCCACCGGACCGAGGAACCCGAAGGCACGGGCGAGCACGGCGCGGTCGAGCGACCGGGCCGACCGTGTCCGCGGTTGCCGCTCCATCACCCCGGGTTCGGGTGGCTCGGCACCGAGGGCCAGGGCCGGCAGCAGGTCGGTGCCGATGTCCAGGGCGAGGATCTGCAGCACCGACAGGGCCAAGGGGACGCGGCCGGCGGTCAGGGCCCAGAGCGCGAACGGGGCCAGCTCGGCGACGTTGTCGGTGAGGTGGTAGGTGAGAAAGCGCTTGATGTTGTCGAAGGCTGCCCGCCCTTCCTCCACCGCCTCGACGATGTGGGCGAAATTGTCGTCCAGCAGGACGATGTCGGCGGCCGAGCGGGCCACGTCGGTCCCGACCACGCCCATCGCCACACCGATATCGGCCCGGCGTAGGGCCGGGGCGTCGTTGACACCGTCGCCGGTCATGGCCACGACCTCGCCGCGGGACTGGAGCGCCTGGGCGATGCGGAGCTTCTGCTCGGGAGCGATGCGGGCCAGCACCGACACGCCGCCCTCGAGGAGGTCGGCGAGGGCGGCGTCGCCGGCCGGGAGGTCGGCGCCGAGCACCACCCGGCCGTTGGCCAGCCCCGCCTTGGCGGCCACGGCGGCCGCCGTGGCCGGGTGGTCGCCGGTGACCATGACCACCCGGATCCCGGCCCGCCGGCAGCGGGCGATCGCCTCGGGCACCTCGGGCCGCAC
>DASUPQ010000679.1 GCA_036280995.1 Actinomycetota bacterium
CTGGATCCGATAGCTGAACTCCCCCCCACCGGGATCGGGGCCTGGGTCTCATGGGGGACCCCGTCATAGCGGTTCTCCAGCCGCAACCCATGCCAGTGCACGGTCGTGTCCAGATCCCCCTGGTTGACCACATGGACCACGACCTCGCTGCCCTGGCCGACCTTGAGGGTCGGGCCCGGGACCAAACCGTTGTCGCCCAACATCCGCACTATGGTCTCCCCCAGCCGCTTGGCCACCGGCCCCACCCGCAGCTCCAGGGTGTCGCCGGAGGCCAGCGCCAACAGCTGGGGCCGCCCAGCCTCAGCCAACCCCGACGGATCAGTCGGGAAGGACTCGGCTGGCGTCGGTAGGTCGGGTCGAGTGTGGTGTTGCATGGTTCCTGCCCTCTTGGTCGTGCCTCTAGCCAAGGTCCCACTCAGACATCCAGGTCGCGTCTGCTGCTCCTTGATGGTTGCGCTCGAGCAACAGTGACATGTCCAGGGTTCTGACCAGGACCCGATCAGCCCCCATGCGGTGCGACCCTTGTCCGCTACTGCGGTTCCTTGGGATGAGGGCGCCGTGTCACCGAGCTACCGGCGACGCAAGAAAAGCAAGCGCCGCAGGCCGTCGACCTCGTCGGGGACAAGCTGATCCGCATCGACCCGAACAACGGCAGCCAGATGGTGCTCGCCCAGGGCAGCCCGCTGGCCGGGATCCGCAGCGTCGCCGTGGTCGGCGGGTAGCCGGCTCGATCCGCTCGCGGTGAACTCGGGCGCCGGTATGTCGGCGTGCGGTGCACGAGGTCAACATGGCTGTGGGTCGCTGTCGAGCGGTCGAGCCCGCTGATGTTCCCGTGCAGGCCGATGCCTGCTCCGAATTGTGAGCCCACGATCATCCCCGGACGGCGGCGGTTGACCGGCGTGCTCGCCCTGCCGCGGGTGCGGGTCAGTCAGGGGCTGTATCCAACCAGTGGCCGGTAGCTGTGTACCTGCTGGGGTGCTGGGCGAAGGCGCCGGCGCACCCCAGCGAGCAGAAGCAGTACTCGACACCCTGGTGGGTGAGCCGGCCCGCACTGTGCCAGGGGTCGACCGCCATCCGGCACACCGGGTCGATCGGCAGCCCAGCGGAGCTCCGGGCCCCTTGGCGGACCGCCGCATACACCGGGACCGGCTCAGCGACATTGCGGAACGCCCGACGGCCGCGATCGCGCAACTCCACGCCCTCCACGTCGCCACACGCGGCCCGTGTGGCAGCGGTCAGCAGTGCCTCGCCCCCGGAGGCGGCCGCCGACACCCGGGCCGCCAGGTTGACCGTTGCCCCGAACCAGTCGCCCCCGCGCTCCACCGCCGGGCCGGTGTGCATCCCCACCCGGACCAGGGGGAAGCCATGCTGGGCGCCGATATCGTGCACGATGCGCAGGCCGAGCCGGATCGCCGCCGCGGCGTCGCCGGCTCGGAGCATCAGCGCATCACCGATGGTCTTGACCTCCTGGGCCTGATGGGCGGCCAGCAGCCGGCGCACGGCTATACAGAACCCGCCGACCAGGTCGACGGCCTGCTCGTCCCCGTGGGCCTCGGTCAAGGCGGTGAAGCCCGAGAGATCCGCGAACAGGAACGTCTGCACTGCCAGCTCCGACTGCTGTGCCATCCGCCACCGAACCTAGGTCGACCAACCGACCATAGGATGATGGGTGTTGTCATCCGGGCCAAGAAGGCTGCAGAGCGGGCCATAGTTGGCGACTTCACCTGCCTATGCAGGCCGCGGCCACGCCGTTGTCCAGAGGCCGTCCCGCGGATGCCTGTCCTGTTCATACTGGCCCTGCTGGCTCGTCTAGGCGCTATAGCGATGGGGTAGCAACCACCTCGGCACGCACAACCGACACAAAAGGACAGACGATGGCAGCTCAGGAGCAGAAGACGGTGGCGTTCGTGCTCTACCCCGGGCTGACCCTGCTGGATCTGGTCGGCCCGCTGCAGGTCTTCGCCAGCCTGCGGCAGTTCAACGACCAGTACCGGCCAGTGGTGGTGGCCGAGCGGCTCGAGCCCATGGCCACCGACGGCCCGCTCACCGTGACCGCCGACCGCACCCTCGCCGACGTGCCCGACCCGACGGTGGTGATCGTCCCTGGCGGGGACGCACCGACCATCAAGGCCATGGGCGACCCGGCCATCCGCGAGTATCTGCGCCACGCCGCCCAGACGGCGCCGGTGGTCGGGTCGGTGTGCACCGGCGCCCTGGTCCTGGCCGCGGCCGGGCTGCTGGAGGGCCGCCAGGCCACCACCCACTGGGCCTATCACCGGCTGCTGGAACGCCTGGGCGCCACCTACCTGCCCAAGCGGTGGGTGGAGGACGGCACGTTCATCACCTCGGCCGGGGTGTCGGCCGGCATCGACATGGCCCTGGCCCTGGTCGCCCGCCTCAGCGACGAGCCGACCGCCCGGATGGTCCAGCTGGCGATCGAGTACGACCCCCACCCACCGTTCGGGGGCATCGACTGGAGCCAGGTGGACCGGGACATCTACGAGCCGATGCTGGGTCCCATGGTCCAACAGCAGCTGGCCGACCGACCCGAGCTCCTGGCCAAGCTCAGCGGCTGAGCCGACACGCGACAACAGGGATGGCCTTCGGCCCGTCCGGGTCAAGTGGCACGAGGCAGCCGGGCCAATGGGCCCTATGCCGAACACGGCCG
>DASUPQ010000680.1 GCA_036280995.1 Actinomycetota bacterium
CGTCCTCATCGAGCACCTGCGTAGCGCATAGTGAGCGACGCGGGCCACCAGCAGTGCCTGGCGGCCATCCCCCTCCGCCATGGTGGCCGCCGGCTGCCGGACCCCTGCCGAGCTCAATGCTGATGGCGCAAGGTCTCCGGATCCGCCCGGGCAGCAGGCGGATGCCGTCCAGCGATCCGCATCCGCTGGTCCAGCGGGTGGCGGTGGTCCTCGACGAGCTGTTGGATGTTGTACGCGATCTCTCAACCTTTGAGGACCAGCCACAGTACCTGGGACGGTTCCCTGGCCGGGTTGCGCCAGCCGGTGACCGGTTGGGTGGTGAGCAGGATGGCGTCGCCTTGCTGCAGGGTGTGGGTCTCCTGGCCGAGTTGCAGCTCCAGCGCGCCCTCGAGGACCAGGAGGAGCTCGGGCTGCTTGGTCTCGAACGGTTGCCGCCCGCTGCCGCCGGCGGGGAAGGTCAGCTCGTGGACTGCCAGTCCGGAGGGCGCCTGCAGGACGGTCTCGCCGGACAGCCCGGGCGCGGGGGCGACCGGCTGGCGGGCGCCGCGCCGGGCCAGCCGGTAGGGGAGCGGGCTCGGGTCCGAGCTGGGGCCGAAGGGGATGCCCAAGGTGGCCCACAGGCGGGTCAGGGTCTCGCCCGACAGGCCATGGCGGCTCCGCTCGACCTGGGACAGGGCGCTGGGGGTGACGCCGATGCGGCGGGCCAGCTCGGCCTGGGACAGCCCGGCGGCGATGCGCCCGGCGCGGACCTGCTCCCCGATCCGCTCCCGCATGCCAGCTGTCTGCCCGAGGGCGTCGATGCGGCCGTCCTCGCCGACCCCGTACCGCAGGGTGCGGCCGGTCACGCCGGGGGGATGCCCGTCAGCCTTGACGACTCGCAGGGTCCGCTCGGCCGGCGCCGCCGGCACCGCTTCCAGGTCCAGGATGACCTGGGTGATCTCGGCCAGCCGGGACCGGAACGCCGCCGGGTGGGCCTCGCGCTCCAGCAGCCAGTAGGCGACGGTGCGCTCCTGGTACAGACGCGGACACCAGCGTAGGAACGACGCCAGGGCCGCCTCTGGCCCCCACAGCCGCTGCATGCTGGTCAGGTCGTCGAACACATAGCCGGCGCCCGGACCCAGCTCGTCCTCGATCTCGGCCAGCTCCCGGTTGACTTGCTCCATGTCACCGGGGTCCTTGAGGCGCCGTACCCGAGCCGGTTCGGAGGCGCCAGCGGACGTTCTCTTCCTTCGACCTGAGGGAGCAGCCCCGCCGCCGGTCCAGCCGTCGAGCAGGGTGAAGCGCTCGTTGTCCCAGACCCGGCGGAAGCGGTCCAGGACCGTGGCCGGTGGCAGCCGGAAGCTCAGGTAGGTCAGCGGCGTCGTGCCGTTCGCGATGGCCAGGAACGCCTCCACAAACGGTTCGATCTCGGCTGGGTCGGCGGCCTGCCAGACGACGTTGTCGCCCACGCCGAGCCCGCCGAGCAGCTTGTCGAGCGCGTCGATCCCGGTCGAGGGTCGTTCCATGGCGGTCCCTTCATCGGTGGGCTGCGTCCAGGTCCTATAAAGTATAGCTTTACTTGAGGCGTAGTCAATTAAGTGATACCCTCAGGGCTGATCGTCCTGAAGGGACATCGCGGCCGACGGGATCGCGTTAGGGAGGATCGCAAAGGGAGGCGAGCATGGCCACCATCAAGGAAGAGCAGATCCGCGCCCTGCCGGGCTGGCAGGCCCGCGGCGACGGCATCAGCAGGACCTTCCGCTTCGACGACTTCGGCGTCGCGACGCGGTTCGTCGGCCGCATCGCCCTCGACGCCGCGGTCGCCTGTCGCGAGCCGCTCATCGGCATCCGGGGCGGGCGCGTGACCGTGACCTTCGTTCCCCGGGACGGCGCCACTCCGACCCCAGACGACATGGCCGTGGCCCGGCGCATCCAGCGGCTCCTCGGCGACCACCACCATCCGGTCGGCCGGGCCGGTCCTTGGAGTCCCGCCGGCCGGCTCACCGGCACCCGCCCGCGTCCAGTGGGGCAGGCCGGCCCGTAAGGCACACTGCGGCACTTGCCAGCCTGGCGGCGTGCGCGAGACCCACACGCCGGACCTCATCAACTCACCCCGATGTACTCATGAACCCGACCTGCGCGATCGAAGCCATGCCGCCGAGCCGCGGCCAGGATCCGGCAGGACGTTGGTCGGGCTGGCTCTCGTGGGGCACAAGTTGTGAGCGTCTGGCGCTATGCCCCAGAGAACCGCTTACCTCGGCATCGAAGAGCTCGCCATCGCACCGTGGTGACCCGAGAGTCGGCACCTGCTAATCGACGCTCTGTGATCAAGGTGAGCGCGAGAGGATCGCACATCGCCCAGCCCAGGGAGCTCCCGGCACAGTCCGACCGACCACGCTCATTGTCTTAGGGGACCTTGCGGGTGATACGTGCCATGAATCTGCGCATGTCGACGATGAAGCGCTCGTGGGTGCCCTCCCCGACACGCTCGTGGTCGTC
>DASUPQ010000681.1 GCA_036280995.1 Actinomycetota bacterium
CGGTGCTGCACCCAGGGGAGGCGGGTCAGGTCGGAGTCGCGGCCGCCGATCAGGTCGGCCAGGGTGCGGCCGGCCAGGTTGGCGGCGGCGACGCCGTCGCCCACGTAGCCGCCGGCCCAGGCCAGGCCGGTGGCCCGGTCCAGGCCGACCGAGGCCGTCCAGTCGCGGGGGATGGCCAGCGGCCCGCCCCAGCGGTGGGTGATCCGGGCCCCGGCGGCCGGGGGCAGGAGCTGGCCCAGGGTGGCCTCCAGCCGGGCGTGGACCCGGTCGTCGCGGTCGTGGCCGGGCCGGACCCGCGACCCGTAGTGGTAGGGGGCGCCACGCCCGCCGAGGGCGATGCGGCCGTCGCGGGTCCGCTGGGCGTAGGTGAACTGGTGGCCCCCGGCGGCCATGGTCTCCCGGCCCGACCAGCCGATCTCGTCCCAGACGTGGTCGGGGAGGGGCTCGGTGGCGACCATCAGCGAGTACAGCGGGAGCACCGCCCGGCGGCTGCCGGGAAGGGTCGCGGTGTACCCCTCGGTGGCCCGGACGACCACCTCGGCCCGCACCGGGCCCCGGGTGGTGTCGGCCCGCCCGGGCCGGATGCGGGTCACCGGGGTGGACTCGTAGATCGGCACCCCGAGCCGCTCGACCACCCCGGCCAGCCCGCGGGCCAGCCGGGCCGGGTCGACGGCGGCGCAGTGGGGAGTGAGGGCGGCGTTCAGCAGCCCGGCCACGCGGACCCGCCGCTCGGCCTCGTCCCGCCCCAGAAGCCACAGGTCGTCGGGGCCCATGCCCCACTGGCGGGCGTGCCGGATCCCGTCCTCCAGGCGGGCCAGCTGCACCGGCGAGGTGACCACCTCGAGCGCACCCCCCTTGACGTAGCGGCAGTCGATCCCCTCCCGCTCGGCCACCCGGCCGACCTCGTCGACGGTGTCGAACATCTCCCGCTGGAGGGCGATCACGGCCCCACGCCCGGCCCGCCGGGCCACCTCCTTGCGGTTCATGGCCATGAAGGCCGAGCACCAGCCGCCGTTGCGGCCCGAGGCCCCGAACCCGGCGACCTCACGCTCCAGCACCACCACCCGCAGCCCCGGGTCGGCGCGGCGCAGGTAGTAGGCGGTCCAGAGCCCGGTGTAGCCGGCCCCGACGATGGCCACGTCGGCGTCGACCGGCCCGGGCAGGGCCGGCCGGGGGACCAGCGGATCGTCCGCCAGCCCGTCCAGCCACAGCGAGCGGCTGCGGTACCAGGCCGGGCCGGTCAATGCTCGCCGTGGTGGTAGACGCCGAACACGTTGCCGGCGGGGTCCCGGAACGCGCCGGTCTCGGTGTGGTCGTCGACCTGGTTGGGCCCGTACAGGCGGGTCGCCCCCAGCGCCTCGGCCCTGGCCAAGGTCGCCTCGACGTCGCCGACGGCCGCGTACACCGTCGCCCAGCGGGCCGTCCCGCCGGCCCCGACGCCGCCCCCGATGCCGTGCTCGGCCCCGGCCGCCACCTGCCCGTAGGCGCCCGGCGGCACCGTCCACCCGAACAGCTCGGCGTAGAACGCCTGCGACCGCCCGGCGTCGGCCCCCAGGACCTCGAACCAGTCGACCGCCGCCCCGTCCCCGTCCGACGGCCGCCGGGGCGCCTGGGGCGCGTCCTCGCCGTGCACCAGACCGACCAGCAGCCCGTCGGGGTCGTCGAACATCGCGAAGGTCGCATTCCCGGGCAGCTCGGTGACCTCCAGCACCGTCCTGCCCCCGAGCGCCTCGGCCTTGTCGAGGTACGCCTGTGGGTCGTCCACCTCCACGTAGAAGGACACCCACGCCTCCCCGGTGCCGCTCCTCCCGATCCCTCCGTTGATCCCGCCCCCACCCCGCGTGTCCACCAGCGTGTAGTTCACCCCCGGAAACGCCTGCAGCCCCCACCCGAACAGCTCCCCGTAGAACCGCAGCAGCCGCTGGTCGTCGGCCGCCCCGATCTCAAAGTGCACGACAGGATTCGCCATCCCCACTCCTCTCTGTTCCGGGTGATTCTCTCAGGGGCCCGGACACCGGCCTTCGACCCGGCGATCGAGCGGGTCCCCACCGTCCGCCGGGTCGAGCCCTAATAGGACCGTGGTAGGCGCAGGGAGTGCTCGGCCACGTAGTTGAGGATCATCTCGCGGCTGACCGGGGCGGTGCGGAGGACCCGGGCCATCCACCAGAGGCCGGCGATGCCGTACTCGGCGGCGAAGCCGTTGCCGCCGTGGACCTGGATGGCCACGTCGACGGCGTGCAGGGCCGCCTCGGCGGCGGCGTACTTGGCCATGTTGGCGGCCTCGCCGGCGCCGGGCACGCCGGCGTCGGTCGCCCAGGCCGCCTTCTGGGTCATCAGGCGGGCCAGCTCGACCTCGATCTTGGCCTCGGCCAGGGGGTGGGCGAGGCCCTGGTGGGCGCCGATGGGCACGCCCCAGACCTGGCGCTGTCCGGCGTAGGCGGCCGCCTTGGCCAGGGCGTAGCGGGCGATGCCGTTGCCGGCGGCGGCCCCGATGATCCGCTCGGGGTTGAGGCCGTGGAAGACCTGGCGCAGCCCGTCGCCCTCGTCCCCGAGGAGCCGGTCGCCGCCGACCCGCACGTCGTCCAGGAACAGGAAGAACTGGCGCTCGGGGGCGCTGACGTGGAGCTCGATCGGGGTCCGCTCCAGGCCGGGGGCGTCGGTGTCGACGATGAACAGCGACAGGCGGCCCCGGCCGCTGCCCTCCTCGACCCCGGTGCGGCTGACCACCAGGACGGCGTCGGCCTCGTCGACCCCGGAGATGTAGTACTTGCGGCCGCTGAGCCGCCAGCCGTCGCCGTCCCGGGTCGCCGCCGTGTCGAGCCGGTGGGAGTTCGAACCGGCGTCGGGCTCGGTGATCGCGAACACCATCTTGCGTTCGCCCGAGGCGATCGACGGCAGCCAGCGGTCGCGCTGCTCCGGGGTGCCGAAGCGGGCGAGCAGGGTCCCGCAGATGGCCGGCGACACCATCAGCAGCATCAGCGGGCAGCCCTGGGCGGCCAGCTCCTCGGTCACGATGGCGAGCTCGCTGATGCCCATGCCTCCGCCGCCGTACTCCTCAGGCAGGTTGACGCCGACGAACCCGGCCTCGCTCACCGCCCGCCACAGCTCGGTCGTCTTCTCCCCCGACTTGGCCTTGGCCAGGAAGTAGTCGTGCCCGTAGTCGGCGGCGATCTTGGCAACGGCCTCGCGCAGCATCGTCTGCTCGGCCGTCTCGCGGAAGTCCATCGTCAACCTCCTTGTGGTTCCAGCAGCTCGGCGGGCAGGTCGACGACCCGCGCCCGCAGCCACTCCCCGAGGCCCTTGGCCTGCGGGTCGATCCGGGTCGAGGACGAGACCCCCTCGCCGAGGAGGCCGGCGACCACGAAGTTGAGCGCGAGCAGGTTGGGCAGCTCGTACCGCCGCACGTCGAGGCCGCGCGCCTCGGGAATCAGCTCCCGGAACCGGTCCACGGTCAGGAACCCCTCCAGGAACCGGTAGCCCTCGTTGGTCCTCGCCCACACCCCGACGTTGGCCGTTCCTCCCTTGTCCCCCGACCGCGCCCCGAACACCCGCCCCAGCGGGGCCCGGATCGTGGGCCGGTGGGTCGGGTCGGTGGGGGTCGCGGCAGGGGGCGTTGAGGTGGTGGGCGTTGGGGTGGTGGGCGCGGCGGGGGTCGCGGCGGCGTGGTTAGGGGGGCTGTGGACAGCCGGATCCCCCGAGACCGGCGTTGGGCTACGCTCCCCCACCGGGGGCCCTGGTGTCGGCGGGCGAGGCTGGAGCGCGCCCGGGGACCCGGGTGGACCTGGCGCGCGACCGGGCGGCGGCTTGACCGCGAGGCGGCGGCCGTCGGGGAGGACGACCACCTGCTCGACCAGGTCGGCGCGGACCAGGGCCGGCCAGTAGATGCCGTAGGGGGTGGCGTCGCCGGGCGGGGTGGTGGTGTAGCAGCCGGGGTAGCTGGCCAGGGCGAGCTCGATGGCGGCGTTGGAGAAGGCGCGGCCGACCTTGGCGGGGTCGGGGTCCTTGACCGTGATCCGGAGCTCGGCGACGGACGCCTCGGCGCTGTCCGGGTCGTCGGCGGGGCTGCCGACCAGGCGGCTCTCGGCCTCCTGGAACCGCTCGCGGCCGCCGAGGCGCTCGAACAGGGCCGCCTCCGCCATGGCCGCCTTGGCCTCCACGTCGAGGCCGGTGAGGACGAAGCTCATCGAGTTGCGGAACCCGCCGAGGTAGTTGACGGCCACCTTCAGCCGGTCGGGGGCGGGCTCGCCGCGGGTGCCGGACAGGCGCACCCGGTCCGGCCCGACCTCCTCGATCCTCACCGTGTCGAAGCGGGCGACCACGTCGGGGCTGGCGTAGGCCGGCCCGGCGATCTCGTACAGCAGCTGGGCGGTCACCGTGCCGGCCGAGACCAGCCCGCCCGTCCCCGGGTGCTTGGTCACGACGGCGCTGCCGTCGGCGGCCACCTCGGCGATCGGGAAGCCGGGCGGGCGGGTGCCGGGCAGCTCGTCCAGGAAGGCGTAGTTGCCGCCGGTGGCCTGGGTCCCGCACTCCAGCACGTGGCCGGCCACCACCGCCCCGGCGAGCCGGTCCCAGTCGTCGGCGGCCCAGCCGAAGTGCCAGGCGGCCGGCCCGGCGACCAGGGAGGCGTCGGCGACCCGGCCGGACACGACCACGTCGGCGCCGGCCTCCAGCGCGGCCACGATCCCCCAGGCGCCCAGGTAGGCGTTGGCGGTCACCGGCGCCACCCCGGCCGCGGCCAGCGGCACGCCGCTGTCGAGGTGGGCCAGCGGCTCCCCCGCCGCCCGGAGGTCGTCGAGGCGGCCGAGCAGGTCGTCGCCCTCGACGTGGGCCACGACGACGTCCAGGCCCAGCCGCCCGGCGAGCGCCCGCAGCTCGGCGGCCAGGCCGGCCTGGTTGAGGCCGCCGGCGTTGGCGACCACCTTGACCCCCTTGTCGGCGGCCAGGCCGAGGCACTCCTCCATCTGGGCGAGGAAGCTGGTCGCGTACCCCTTGGCCGGGTCGCGGCCGCGGGCGCGCCACAGGATCAGCATGGTCAGCTCGGCCAGGTAGTCGCCGGTGAG
>DASUPQ010000682.1 GCA_036280995.1 Actinomycetota bacterium
GGCCTTCCCGCAGGCTGCCTATAACGACGCCGTGACGGCCGCTGCGACCTCCAAGAAGCTGCCCTGCATCCTGGACATCGACGCCCCGATCGTTCCGAACTGGGCCTGGGCCGGCTACCTGGCCAAGCTCGACCTGCCCCAGGAGCTGGTCGACAAGCAGCTGCCCAGCACCCTCGGCAAGTGGGACGATCAGCTGTACTCGATCGGCCACTACGAGGCCGCGCTGGGCCTGTTTGCGCGCAAGGGGGCGCTTGACGCCGCCGGAATCCCAGTGGCCACCGTCGACAAGCCCTGGACGGCCCAGGAGTTCGACCAGGCCCTGCAGAAGATCAAGGCCTCCGGCAAGTACCAGTACGTGCTGGATCTGGGCACCGGTGACCCCACCCCCGAGTGGTGGACCTACGGCTACTCGCCGTTCCTGCAGAGCTTCGGCGGGGACCTGATCGACCGCAACACCTACACCACCGCCTCCGGTGTGCTCAACGGCGACAAGGCCCTCGCCTGGGCGAACTGGTTCCAGGGGCTGGTCAAGAACAAGTACACCCCGGCCAAGTCGGGGACCGACCCGTTCGCCGACTTCGTCAACGGCAAGTCGGCCATGATTTGGTCGGGCAGCTGGAGCGCCGAGAACCTCAAGAAGGTCAAAGATGGCGTGGTGATGCCGCCTCCGGACTTCGGTGCGGGTCCGAAGATCGGCGGTGGCTCCTGGCAGTGGGGCATCAGCTCCGGCTGCCAGAACACGGCCGGCGCGCTGGACTATCTGAAGTTCTCGCTCCAGCCCAAGTACCTCTCCCAGTTCGTGACCAAGCTCAACCTCATTCCGGCGACCGAGGAGACAGCAGCCATGTCGCCCGGCTGGGAGCAGGATGGGGCCAAGCGGTTCTTCCTCGATGAGTCGCAGAAGTTCGCCCTGATCCGGCCGCCGACACCGGCCTACCCCTACATCACGACCACCTTCGCCAAGGCGGCCCAGGACATCGTCGCCGGCGGCGACGCCAAGAAGATCCTGGATCAGGCGGCCAAGAACATCGATCAGAACCTCAAGAGCAACAACAACTACGGAGCCTGATCCGCGGCGGACGCTGGGTGTGGGCGGGATGCTCGCCTGCGCCCAGCGCCGTCTGGCCACCTTGGAGAGCGCCATGGCTGTCACGCAAGATCTGCCACCGAAAGGTGGCCTACGGACCGACGCACCGGCCACCACCAGACGCGCCGGCCGCGGCCGTGAAGGCCTGACCGGAGCGCTCATGGTCAGCCCGGCCATGCTGCTGCTGATCGTCTTCTTCTTCGTCCCGGTCGGGCTGTGCTTCGCGCTCGCGTTCACCAACGCCCGGCTGATCTCACCGGAGCCGGCGAAGATCATCGGGTTCGAGAACTTCTCCCGGCTGTTCAGCGACCCGCTGTTCTGGAAGTCGCTGCGCAACACCCTCTACTTCGCGGTCGTGGTCGTCCCCCTGCAGTCGGCGTTCGCCCTACTGCTGGCGCTGCTGATCAACGCCAAGATCCGCGGGGTCAACTTCTTCCGCACGATGTACTTCGTGCCCGTGGTCACCTCGATCGTCGTGGTGTCCATCCTGTGGCGCTTCATGTACCAGCCCGACGGGCTGGTCAACAGCATGCTCCAGACGCTCAGCTTCAACGTGGTGCAGGGCACCGACTGGCTGAACAACCCGACGGCGGCGATGCCAGCCATCATGTTCATGTCGATCTGGCAGGCGGTCGGGTTCCACATGGTGATCTGGCTGTCGGGCCTCCAGACCATCCCGGGGGAGCTGTACGAGGCCGCCGAGCTGGACGGCGCCGACAAGTGGCAGCAGTTCCGCTACGTCACCTGGCCGGGGCTCAAGGCGACCAGGACCTTCATCCTGGTCACCATCACCATCGCCGCGCTCAGCCTGTTCGCCCAGATCAACATCATGACCCAGGGCGGCCCCCTGGACCGGACCTCAACGGTGGTGTTCCAGGCGGTCAGGGTGGGCTACGGCCAGCAGGAGACGGCCTACGCCTCGACCATCTCGCTGGTGTTCTTCGTGCTGGTCCTGGCCGTCTCGCTCGTACAGCGCTACCTCACCCGTGAGAGGGGATGACCATGACCACCCTCGATCAAGCCCAGGCTCCCAGCCGCGCGGCCCCAGCCACCGAGAGGACCAGGCGACCTGGGCTCCGCCGGGCCGGCGGCTATCTGGTACGCATCCTGCTGGTGGTGTTCTTCGCCTTCCCCCTGGTCTTCATGTTCATGTCCTCGCTCAAGCCCGACGACCAGATCTTCGCCGACCTCGACTCCATCAAGGCGTTCCTGCCGGTCGGGGACATCTCGCTCAGCAACTACACCGGGGTGTTCGACACCGTCCCGGCGGCCCGCTTCCTGGCCAACTCCATCGTCATCACCGCCGTCACCGTCCTGGTCGGGCTGTTTGTCAACAGCCTGGCCGCGTTCGCGCTCTCACGGATGACGTGGCGGGGTAGCACGGTGGTCCTGGCGGCCATCATCGCCACCCTGGTGGTGCCGTTCGAGACCTTCGCCCTGCCCCTGCTGTGGTGGGTCAACAAGCTGCCCTGGGTCCTGTTCCAGGACGGCCAGTTCTTCTACACCACCGGCTGGCTGGACACCTACCGGGTGCAGATCTTCCCGTTCCTGGCCAACGCCTTCTCCATCTACCTGTTCTACTCGTATTTCCAGAGCATCCCCAAGACCCTGGACGAGGCGGCCCGGGTCGACGGCGCCGGCTGGTTCCGCATCTACCGCAGCGTCGTCATGCCCCTGGCCGGCCCGGCGATCGCCACCGTGGCCATCCTCACCTTCCTGCCGGCGTGGAACTCCTACCTGTGGCCGCTGATGGTGGTCCAGACCGAGAACCTCCGCCCGGTCATGGTCGGGGTCTCCTACTTCATGCAGCAGAACGTCCTCTGGGGCCAGATCATGGCCTACTCGACCCTGATCACCATCCCGGTGCTG
>DASUPQ010000683.1 GCA_036280995.1 Actinomycetota bacterium
CCAAGATCAAAGTAGCCCTGACTAGGCCGAAGTTACGGCGGCTTGGGCAGGTGATTGTGGCCGTGACCTGCGGTTTTCGAGTGTCGTGGGGGTGTGTTCTGTCGACGGCGGGTTCGTTGGAGGTCAGGTCAGGGTGGTCGGGATGGGTGTGCCGAGGAGTTGGAAGGCGCGGCGTTGAGTGGGTGTGGGTTCGGCCAGGGTGGGGACGATGGGTCCGTTGGTGCCGTATTGCACGTCGTTTCTGGTCAGTGTGCCGAGGTGGGTGAGCAGGCCTTGGTAGGTGTGCAGGGGTAGTCCGTGGGTGCTGGTGCGGGTGGCCGCTTTCGCCTGCGCTGGTTTGCTTTTGAGCGCTGGTGCGACGGGATCGGTTCGGGTCGGCGGGTTTTCGTCGGTGTAGGTGAGCTCGGCGAGGGTTCTGCGGAGGTGCCAGGTGAGGTGCGCGGCGAGGAAGCAGAGGAACACGTGTGCCTTGACCCGGTCGGGAAGGTAGTGGCGGACGGGTCGCAGGTCGATGTCGATGGCCTTGAGGGATTTGAAGTTCTTCTCCACGTTGGCGAGGTTCTTGTAGGCGCCGATCACCCCCGCGGTGTCCAGATCGGTGTCGGGCACGGTGGTGCGCAGCACGTAGAGGCCGTCCAGGGCGGCTTCGGCGTCGATGCCGGGCTGGTACCGGGTGATCGTCAAGGTGGTGTCGGTGATCGCGACCTGGAAGTGCTTGGCCATCTTGTGCTTGCCCAGGACCCGGCCGACGCGCAATCCGATCTTGCCCGACCCGACCAGCCGCCCGGCTGTCACCGCGGCCAGCACCGGGGCCAGCAAGACCTCGGTGGCGTCCAGCAGGTCGAGGCGTTTGCGGGCTCGGAGGTCGGCCAGGGCGGGGTTCCGGCAGGCGACGAGACGTTCTCCGGGGTAGTCGGGATGGGTGATCTCGGCGAAGTTCTGCTGATCGAACAGGCTCATCTGCAGCGGGCCGGTGTCGGCGGCCAGCGCGGCGATCTGCGGGCCGCGCAGCGCGGTCAACCAGCCCAGTCCGCCGAGCTCCTTGAGGGCCTTGATGCGGGCGGCGGTGATCATCCCGCGGTCGCCGACCATCACCATGTTCTCCAGCCGGAAGGTGTCCTTGACCGCGGTGACCGCGGCGGTGAACGCGGTCGGGTCGGCGGTGTTCCCGTCGAACACCCGGACCGCGACCGGGCACCCGGCGGGGTCGGTCAGCACCGCATACTCGATCTGCGGGAGGTTCTTCTTCCCGTCCCGGGAGTAGCCACGCTTGGCCAGCGGGCATTTCGTGCCGGTCATCCAAGATGAGGACAGGTCGTACAACGCCATCCGCGACGGGTTCACCGTCGGCGCCAGATACCTGGCCGACAGCTTCTTCTCGATCACCTCCTGACGGCCCAGCAGGTGATCCATCGCCGCATACACCTCATCGGTGGACGCCCCCGCCACCGCCAGGTCCGCGCCCAGGGTCAGGTCATCCCAGGCGGTAATGGTGGCCAGTTTCGAAGCCGGCGCGACGGACCGGGAAATGATCAACGCCAACGCCAGGTCCCGCATCCGGCCGGGCGGACCCAGCAACCCGGGCAGCCCGAGCTTCTGCGCCATCGCCCAGACCGCGGCGACGTGCCCGTGCGGCACCGATCGGGTGATCGCGACCTCCGCACCGGCCTCGACCAGGGCCTTCCCGGCCAGCGAGAGGCGGAGCACCCCGATCGCCTCCGCCGGCAGATGGGACAGGTTCGCCACCGTTTCGTTGCGGACCTTGCCCTCATCCCGGAACGATCGGCGCAGCAGGTGGGTCTCGTAGACCCGTGCCACCCCGTCCTTGCCGACGTAGTGACGACGTTGAGTCGAGACATGAACGGCGCCAGAACCCTTCACCACAGCAGGAATCTATCATCAACGGCCCCGCGACACGCCGTTATTAGTGACTACACGCCGACACGGTTTCATAACCATCCACGCAGGCCAGCCGCTACATCACCTCACCAAACCGCCGTAACTTCGGACTAGCACAGCTCGAGGCGAACGCGGCCAACGCGAGCTCTGACTACAGTGGGCGGGTGCCGTACGGCCAGGTGACCGCGGAACTCAGCAGTCCGCAGCTCAG
>DASUPQ010000684.1 GCA_036280995.1 Actinomycetota bacterium
CACGAGCACCACCGCGGCGAGCTCGCGGCCCTTCTGCATCAGGGTGCACACGTCGCCCGAGCCCACCAGCAACTCAGTGACTTCATCCGCGACCTGCTGACCCAGGGCGCAGCGAGCGGAGACGTCCGGGACGATGTCACCCCGGAGGAACTTGCGATCTACTGCCTGCACGCCATCACGGCAGCGGCCAGCCTGCCCACCAAGGCCGCGGTCCGCCGGCTGGTCAGCGTCATCTTGGCTGGGCTACAGCCGCCGCGCTAGCTGCCGGCGATGCTGCTGGAGCCAGAGGGCCCCTCTGCAATCGCTTGCTCCGAGCGGTCCCGCCGCCGCGTCGGGTCCATAAACGTGGACAGTAGTGTACGAGTTGTGGTCCACCGTAACTCGAACACTATTGTTCAACTTCGTACGTCCGGAGTAGACATGGCGCAATCAGCAACCAGCCCCCGGCGGCCGGGCGGCGAGCTCCCCGGCCGGGGCCGCGTCATGACGGGCGTGCGGCTCCGCCCGGCCGCCGCCGCCGACCTCGCGGCGATCGCCCGGGCCCGGAGGTTCTACGCCAGGCTGGGCTGGCGCGACCTGGGCCCGTTCACCTACCAGGCGCAGACGGCGACCGGCACCGTCGCGGTCCCCGCGCACCGCTACGAGCGCGAGGTCGGGAACCGATGAGAACCCGCGCAGCCCCTTCCGGGCAGATCCATGGTGAAGGAGCATCGTGACCGAGAGCGAAGCCACTCCGCAGACAACTTCCCAGCCACCATCGCTGGCACGCCGCCGCTGGCCAACGTTGGTCGGGCTCGGCTTTGCCGCCCTGGTCGCCTTCGACCTAGTGAGCGGGGTCGAGCTGGCCCCGGTCCTGGCCGCCTCGGCCGCGGTCTATCTAGGGGCGGCGGCCCTGGGGCGACCGCGCGCGGCCTGGCCGCTGTTCTTCGCCACTGTCGTCGTCATCACTGCCGCCCGGCTGGCTGACGACCGCTTGGAGCCGACCTGGGTCGTTCTCGGCGGCGCGGTCGCCCTGGGTATCTACGGCCTGCTGCGCGGGGCCGCCCGCCCCGGCTACGGGCTGCCGCTGCAGACCCTGGCCCTGCTCGGCTTCGGCGCCGCCGCCGGCGCCGCCCTGGTGGTCAACCCGGAGCTCGGCGCCTACCTGGTGGCGGCCGGCCTCCTCGGCCACGCCGCCTGGGACGCCTACCACCACCGCGTCAACCGGGTGGTCGTCCGCTCCATGGCCGAGTTCTGCCTCGTACTGGACACCGCGCTGGCGGTGGCGATCGTGCTCGTGACGGTGCTGCAGTGAGCAAGGACTGCGGTCCAACCAGAAGCTCAGGATGCCGTCTCCTCCGGTGCGGACTTGCCGCGGGTCGGCGCTTCCAGCAGCTGTTTGAGCCGTCGCAGGTCGGCGCTGGTCTGCTGCCGCAGCAGCCAGGCCACCAGCGGCTCCAGCGGCCGCAACGGGCCCAGCAGATGACCCTCGACCACCTCGGTGAAGCGGGAAGTACCCGGGCCGGTCGCCTCGACTAGACGGGAGCCTTGGAGTTGCTTCTGGCGGTCGTGGGCGCGCCACTGGAGCAGGCGCCCGGCCTCGACCTGATCGATGGTGGCGTCGGTGCGAAAGGTCATGCCCAGCAGCCGCAGCCGCTCATGGGTGGTGACGCCGACCCGAACCGGTCCGGGCACCGATGGGCGCATCTGGCTGACCCCCGTGCGCCAGCCCATGTCATTGCCGTAGTCGGCCACGTACGCCCAGACCTGGCTGGCCGGCCGGCTGATCTCCACGCTCGCTACCACCCGCATCAGAGGCCCTCCCCGGTCGGCTTCCATCCCATGGCGACAGCCTGCAGTATCGAATGGCTCGGGGCAGCGGCGTCGAGCACGCCGTCGGCGGTAAGCCTCCCAGCAGGTCAGCTCCCTTGGCCGCTTGCCTTCTTGCTTCGCCGTAGCTCGGTGCAGGGTGCTCCATCCACGCGGAACCTCAGCAGACGGCGGTACGTGGTGTGAACCGGTCGAAGCGTTGTCCGCACCAGTCACCGCCCGCATCCGACCCTCCAGGGCCGACAGCTGGCGATGAGCGATTGGGCTACGGCGCGATAGACTCTGCCGTTATGCGACTGGCCCGTCCTGGCCTGATCGGCGCCGTCCTGCTGGTGGCGCTGCACGCGTTCCTGTTCGCGAGCGGCGACGGCCACCACGGCAACCCCGTCCCGGGCAGTTCGATTGCGGAGGGCTCGGTCCAGCACGATGGCGCGGGTACGGCGCTGTGGACCTCCGTCCAGGCCCACGACGTGGCGGACGACTGCATGCCAGCCATCGTTGGACTGGGTGCTTTGCTGCTCCGGCTGACCGGTAGGCGGCCTGGTCGTCCGGCCATGGAGGTGTTGCGGTCGGCCGCTCCGGTTGTGGCTCCACCCACGCCACCCCCGATTGTATTGGGCATCTCCCGAACCTGAGATGATGAGCGAAGGCCAGCTGGCCTGGCTGGCCAGACTGGATGGCCGCGAGTTCGACCTGGGCTTCACGACCAGCATGAAGAGCCATCACCTGGGTGCCATCAAGATGGCCAGCTCGATCCTCCAGGAGGGCCGGTCGCCTGAGGCGCGGATGCTGGCTACCCAGATCCTGACCGCGCAGCAAGACGAGGTCGACCAGCTGACCCGATGGCATGACGCCCGGTCATGAGCAGCTCAACCACCGCGACGACGTCGCCCCAGGTCATGCGCATGTGCGCTCCGAACCTGGCACCGGGGTCCTCTAAGGCGAACGAGGAGAAGCAACATGGCAACTCATGAGCACCATGCCAGCCACGGAGGAGCCGAGCACCGTCCCGCGGCCGATCAGCCGTCGCCCGATGAGCACCGCCAACACGCCGAGCCGGACGAGCACGGCGGGCCCGGCGGCCACGGAGGGCATGGGGGCCATGGGGACCACGCGGCCCAGTTCCGGGACCGGTTCTGGCTCAGCCTGGCCCTGACCATCCCGGTGGTCATCTACTCCGAGATGGTCCAGGAGTGGCTGAACTTCACCCCGCCGCAGTTCCCCGGCTCCGGCTGGGTGGCGCCGGTGCTGGGCACGATCGTCTTCCTCTACGGTGGCCGGCCGTTCCTGGAGGGCGGCCTGGCCGAGCTGCGCAGCCGCCAGCCGGGCATGATGCTGCTCATCTCCATGGCCATCCTGGTCGCCTTCGGCGCCAGTGTCGCCACCGTCTTCGGCCTCGTGGACCTGGAGTTCTGGTGGGAGCTGGCCCTGCTGATCGTGATCATGCTGCTCGGCCACTGGCTGGAGATGCGGGCCCTGGGCCAGGCCTCCAGCGCCCTGGACGCCCTGGCGGCGCTGCTGCCGGACGAGGCCGACCTGGTCACCGGCGAGGGGACCAGGACGGTGCCGATCAGCGAGCTGACGGTCGGCGACCTGGTGCTGGTCCGCCCGGGCGGGCGGGTCCCGGCTGACGGTGTCGTCGTGGACGGGGCGGCCGAGCTGGACGAGTCGATGATCACCGGCGAATCCCGCCCGGTGCCCAAGGAGCCGGGCAGCCGGGTGGTGGCCGGCACGGTGGTCACCGACAGCGCACTCCGCGTCCGGGTCGAGGCGGTGGGGGAGCAGACGGCCCTGGCCGGCATCCGCCGGCTGGTCGAGCAGGCCCAGACCTCCCGCTCCCGGGCCCAGGCCCTGGCCGACCGGGCGGCCGCGCTGTTGTTCTACTTCGCCGTCGGGGTCGGTGTGGTCACCTTCGTGGTCTGGCTGGTGCTGGGTGAGCCTGACCAGGCGATCGAGCGCACGGTGACGGTGCTGGTGATCGCCTGCCCCCACGCCCTAGGGCTGGCCATCCCGCTGGTGATCGCCATCTCGACGGCATTGGCGGCCCGGTCAGGGATCCTGGTCAAGGACCGCCTGGCGGTGGAGCGGATGCGCACCATCGATGGGGTGCTGTTCGACAAGACCGGCACCCTGACCAAGGGGGAGCACCAGCTCAGCGGGGTGGCCGCGGTCGACGGCGACACCGATGGGCTGCTGCGGCTGGCGGCTGCGGTGGAGGCCGACAGCGAGCACCCGCTGGCCCGGGCGATCGTGGCCGCCGCCCAGGCCCGCGCCGCTGGCGACCTGCCTGCGGCCGGTGGGTTCCAGTCCATGACGGGCCGTGGCGTCCAGGCCCGCGTCGAGGGGGCCACCGTCGCCGTGGGGGGGCCGGCGCTGCTGCGCCAACTGGGGCTGGCCGAGCCGGAGGTGCTGGCCGAGCAGGTCGGCGTGTGGAAGCAGCGCGGCGCCACCGTCTTGTTCGTGGTTCACGAGAACAAGGTCGTCGGTGCGCTCTCGCTGGAGGACGCGGTCCGGCCCGAGTCCCGCCAGGCCATCGAGGAGCTGCACCGACTCGGCAAGCGGGTGGTGATGATCACCGGCGACGCCCGCCAGGTCGCCGAGGCGGTCGCCGCCGAGCTCGGCGTGGACGAGGTCTTCGCCGAGGTCCTGCCCGAGGACAAGGATCAGGCCGTGGCCGACCTCCAGCGCCGGGGCCTGAAGGTGGCCATGGTCGGCGACGGGGTCAATGACGCCCCCGCCCTGGCCCGGGCGGACGTGGGCATCGCCATCGGCGCCGGCACCGACGTGGCCATCGAGTCGGCCGGGGTCGTGCTCGCCTCCGACGACCCTCGCGGGGTCGTCGGAGTGATCCGCCTGTCACAGGCCAGCTACCGCAAGATGCTCCAGAACCTGGGCTGGGCCACCGGCTACAACATACTGGCCGTGCCGGTCGCGGCCGGGGTGCTGGCCTGGGCGGGCGTCACCCTGGCCCCGGCCGTGGGGGCGGTCCTGATGAGCCTGTCCACCATCGTGGTCGCCCTCAACGCCCAATTGCTACGTCGCGTCGATCTGCGCCCCAACCAGGCATAGGTCCACGGGTCGGGCGGGTTGCGACGGCAGCCGCTAGCTTCAGCGACGATGGCTGGGAGGTCAGGAGACGCGTGGCGAGGTCATGGTTGAAGTCCCCGGCGGCCAGCCGTTCGCCGAACTCGTCGCCGCCATGACCAGCCCCGCCACCCGCCGGGCCGGATCGTCCTTGCGGGAGCACGTGGTCTTGTGTTAGATGTAACAATCTATTTCACATGCCGACACGGGATTCCGGCGAGGAGCGGTTCCGCATGACTGGCACGAGCCAGGCCCCCGTGGTTGCCGAGTTGATCCGGCGCTCGAATCGTATTGGCTCCGATCGTCGCAACACCAACTACGGCGGTGGGAATACTTCGGCCAAGGCTGTGGTGGAGGACCCCGTCTCCGGTGACGACGTGGAGCTGATGTGGGTCAAAGGATCCGGCGGGGATCTCGGCACACTGTCGGCCGACGGGCTGTCGGCTCTGGTCGTGGATCGGCTCCGAGACCTCAAGGAGGTGTACAGGGGCGAGGAGCAGGAGGACGAGATGCACGAGATGCTCGACTTCTGCCGCTTCGGCAAGGGCGGCGCCCCTCCCAGCATCGACACCTCGATGCACGGGCTGCTCGAGGCGCCGCACGTCGATCATCTCCACCCCGATGCCATCATCGCGCTGGCCGCCGCCGCCGACGGTGAAGAGCTGACCAAGCAATGCTTCGGGGAGGAGGTGGCCTGGGTGCCATGGCGGCGACCCGGGTTCGAGCTCGCGCTGCGGGTCGCGCGCCTCCACGAGTCCCGCTCCGGCCTCAAAGGCGTGGTCCTCGGCGGCCACGGCCTGACCACCTGGGGGCGGACCTCCCCGGAGTGCGAGCGCAACTCCCTTGGCCTGATCCGCCGGGCCGAGGAGTTCATCCGCACCCAGGGCAGGCCGGAGCCGCTGGGAGGCATCCGCCAAGGGTTCGAGCCCCTGCCAGAA
Organism: Actinomycetota bacterium; assembly: GCA_036280995.1. Taxonomy (NCBI): domain Bacteria; kingdom Bacillati; phylum Actinomycetota; species Actinomycetota bacterium. Next base: position 5,832 of record DASUPQ010000684.1, read on the forward strand.
CGGGAGCGGAAGCGACGCGCAGCGGCCATGGGGCCCGTGCTGCGGGGGCTGGCCTCCTCCGAGCGGCACATGGTCGGCCACTGGATCGACAGCGAGCCGGTGCTGGACTTCCTCGCCAGGGACGCCGCGCCCCGAGTGGTGCCGCTCGGTACCTCCTGTCCGGATCATTTCCTTCGCACCAAAGTGCGCCCACTGCTGCTGGACCTCCCCACCGATGCGCCCCTGGACGACCTGATCGCGCGCCTCCGCGAGCTGCACAGGGAGTACCGGGCCGAATACCTTGCCTACTACCGGCGGCACGCCGACGCCGAGACTCCGCCGATGCGGGGCGCAGACCCCACCATCTTCCTGGTCCCCGGAGTCGGCATGTTCAGCTTCGGCGGCGACAGCCAGACCGCCCGCGTCGCCGGCGAGTTCTACGTGGCCGCGATCAACGCGATCCGCGGAGCCGAGGCCCTGTCGACGTACGCGCCGATCTCCGAGGCCGAGAAGTTCCGCATCGAGTACTGGGTGCTGGAGGAGCGCAAGCTCCAGCGCCGCCCGAGGCCAAAGCCACTCACCGGCAAGGTCGCCCTCGTGACGGGCGCGGGCTCCGGGATCGGGCGGGCCATCGCCATGCGCCTGCGCGAGGAGGGCGCCACCATCACCGTCGCCGATATCGACGTCGAGGCGGCCCGCACCGTCTCCCAGGCGCTGGGGTCAGGCGACGACGCCATCGCCGTCCAGGTCGACGTGAGCGACGAGCAGGCGGTGAAGGCGTCGATCGATGAGATGGTCGCTCGCTTCGGCGGCGTCGACATCGTCGTCAACAACGCCGGCCTGTCGATCTCCAAGGCGTTGCTGGAGACCTCTGTGGAGGACTGGGATCGACAGCACGACGTGATGGCCCGCGGGTCCTTCCTGGTCTCCAAGCACGCCGCCAGGGTCATGATCGCCCAGCAGGCCGGCGGGGACATCATCTACATCGCCAGCAAGAACGCCATCGTGGCCGGTCCCAGCAACCTCGCCTACGGCTCGGCCAAGGCCAGCCAGGCGCACCAGGTGCGGCTCCTGGCCGCCGAGTTGGGGGAGCACGGCATCCGCGTCAACGGCATCAACCCCGACGCCGTCGTCCAGGGATCCGGGATCTTCGCGGGAGGCTGGGGGGCGGAGCGGGCCAGGGTCTACGGGGTGGCAGAGCACGAGCTTGGACGCTTCTATGCGAGCCGGACGCTGCTCAAGCGGGAGGTGCTCCCAGAACACGTGGCGAACGCGGCCTTCTGCCTGATCAGCGGAGAGCTGACCCACACCACCGGGCTCATCGTCCCCGTCGACGCCGGCGTCGCCGCGGCGTTCCTGCGCTGAGCCCCCGGCGACCTGGGCAACAAGGAGGAGCGATGATCGACCAGGACCGAATCACCGAACTCAACCAGCCCCTGCTCGCCGACCACGACAGGGACCTCGCCGAACTCGTCGCCCGGATCGGCCGCGGCGGTCGCGCGGACCCCGAGGCGGTGGTCGGAGCGCTCGCCGACCTCTCGGTAGCAGCCCCGTCGTGGGCGCTCGGTACCGGCGGAACCCGGTTCGGCCGCTTCCCGGTCGGCGGGGAGCCCCGCACGACGGTGGAGAAGATCGACGACGTCGCGGCGCTCCGCGCGCTGACTGGGGCCACCCGGTCGATCTCACTCCACGTACCGTGGGACGACCCGGCCGATCCGGAAGGGCTGCGCGAGTACGCGGCCGGGCAGGGCATCGGGTTCGACGCCATGAACTCCAACACCTTCCAGGACAACCCGTCGACGACCAACGACGGGAAGGTGTCGTACAAGTTCGGGAGCCTGGCCAACGCGGACCCCGCCACCCGCCAGGCGGCCGTCGAGCACAACCTCTACGTGATCGACCTCGGGGTGCGGCTGGGTTCGCGAGCCTTGACGGTCTGGCTCGCCGACGGGACCAACCACCCTGGCCAGGCCGACTTCCGAGCCCAGTTCGATCGGGTTGCGGGAGGGCTGCGCAGCATCCACGACCATCTCCCCGATGGCTGGAGGATGTTCACTGAGCACAAGCCCTTCGAGCCGGCGTTCTACTCGACCGTGAACCAGGACTGGGGCTCATCGCTGCTCCTGGCCCAGGCGGCCGGGCCGAAGGCGTCCTGCCTGGTGGACCTCGGTCACCATCTGCCCAACGCCAACATCGAGCAGGTGGTCAGCCGCCTGGCCATGGTCGGGCGCCTTGGCGGGTTCCACTTCAACGACTCCAAGTACGGGGACGACGACCTGACCACCGGCTCCATCACCCCGTTCCAGCTGTTCCTGATCTTCTGTGAGCTGGTCGCTGCCGGCGGCGGTCGGGTGCCGGAGCTCGCCTACATGATCGACCAGAGCCACAACCTCAAGGACCCCATCGAGGACCTGATCCAGTCGACCGAGGCGATCCTGCTCGCCTACGCCCAGGCCCTGCTCGTCAACCGGGAGGCCCTGCGGGCCGCGCAGGACGGCAACGACCCCGCGCTGGCCCAGGAGATCCTCCAGGCGGCGTTCCGGACCGATGTCCGACCCTTTGCCGCGGAGGCCCGCCGCCGCAACGGCGCCGCCCTCGCCCCGCTGGCGGCGTACCGGGCTGTCGGCTACCGCGACGCCCGCATCGCCGAGCGGGGCCGCAGCACCGTCGCCACCGGCCTGTGACACGCGCACCCATGCGCGTGCTTGCGGTCGATCTTGGCGCGACCTCGGTGCGGGTGGTCGCCGTGGACCTGGGCGCGCCGGAACCGGGCGCCCAGGTGCTCCACCGCTGGCGTCACCAGCCGGTCCGCCACCAGGACGGCAGCCTCCGCTGGGACTGGCACGGGATCCTCCGCGAGGTCGAGCGGGGGCTCGAGCTGGGCCTGGCCGCGGGCCCCGTCGCCTCGATCGGCGTGGACGGATGGGGGGTGGACTACGGGCTGCTCGACGGCCGGGGAGCGCTGCTGTCGCCGCCCTACTGCTACCGGGACGAACGCACCGACGGCTGGCGGACCACCGCCGAGCGGATCGGCGCCGACCACCTCTACGCCGTCACCGGCATCCAGCTGCTGCACCTCAACACGATCTTCCAGCTCGCCGCCCACGACCGGTCCGAGCTCAGGCGCGCCGCCAGGCTGCTGCTCCTCCCCGACCTCGTGGTTCGGATGCTGACCGGGTTCGAGGGCGCCGAGCGGTCCAACGCCTCCACCACCGCGCTGCTGGACGCCCGGACGGGCGCCTGGTCGGCCGAGCTGCTGGAGGCGGTGGGCCTCGATCCCGCCCTGCTCCCAGCAATCGTCCCGGCCGGCCTGGCGGTCGGCTCCTGGCGGGGTGTGGGCGTGCACACGGTGGGCAGCCACGACACCGCCTCGGCCTTCGTCGGGGTCCCGGGCGTCCCCGGATCCGGAAGCGTGGTGGTGTCCAGCGGCACCTGGGTGCTGGTCGGCGCCGAGCGGCCGACCGCCGACACGTCCGAGAAGGCCAGAGACGCCAACTTCTCCAACGAGGCCGGCGCGCTCGGCGGTGTCCGCTTCCTGAAGAACGTGACGGGCTTCTGGCTCCTCGAGCAATGCCGCGCCGCCTGGGGCAACCCGACCATCGAGGAGCTGGTCGCGGCGGCGGCCGGCGTGCGCGGGCCGGTCAGGGTCGTGGATCCCGCCGACGCCCGCTTCCTGGCGCCCGCCGACATGGAAACGGAGATCCGGGCCGCGGCGGGGCTCGGCACCGCGGCCTCCCGTGCCGAGGTGGTGCGCTGCATCCTCGAGTCCATCGCCTCGGCGACCGCCCGGGTCGCCGACGAGCTCGTGGCGGTCACCGGCACCCCGGTCGACGAGGTGCTCGTCGTGGGGGGTGCCGCCCGCATCCGCCTCATGAACGAGCTCTATGGCCGCCACGCCGGCGTGCCGGTGACCGTCGGGTCGCCGGAGGCGACCGCGCTCGGCAACGCCGTGATCCAGGGGCTGGCGCTGGGCCAGTTCGAACGCCTCGAGGACGCGCGCCGGTGGCTGGCGATCGGGGCGGAGCGTCTTGTGATGTGATGTAATGTGATGAGTTACTCCCGTTCACACGGAGGGACCCTATCGCTGCCGTAGCCCCAAGCAGTCAATACGAGCGGCTCAACCTGATCGAACAGCGGATCAGGGAGACCGGCACCGTGCGCATCGACCGGCTCGCGACCGAGTTCGGCGTCAGCGAGATGACCATTCGCCGTGACCTCGATGAGCTCGAGGCGCTCGGCGTGGCCCGTCGCATCCGCGGGGGCGCGGTGGCCATGGGCCCCGAGCCGTTCGCCGAGCGCCACCGGCACAACGCTCGCGCGAAGGCCCGGATCGCGGGCAAGCTGCTCGACCTGGTCCCCACCCGGGGCACGATCGCCTTCGATGCGTCCTCCACCGTGTACCGGCTGGCCGCCGCGCTCGACGGCGCCCAGGACCTGGTGGTCGTCACCAATGGCCTGGACACCTTCCAGACCCTGGTCGGGAAGCCGGGCGTGGTCGCCACCCTGACCGGCGGATCCGTGGAGCCCCGGACCGGGAGCCTGGTCGGGCCGGTCGCCATCCGCGGCGCAGGGGACTTCCTCTTCGACGTGTTCGTGTGCTCGGCGGCCGCGGTCGACCCGGCGGTCGGCTCGTCCGAGCCGAGCCTGGAGGAGGCACAGGTCAAGCGGGCCCTCAGCGCCGCGGCGTCGCGCGTCGTCCTGGCCGTCGACCACAGCAAGCTCGGCGCCCGCGCCCAGGCCCGCATGTTCGCGCTCGACGAGATCAGCCTTCTCGTGACCGACCTCGAGCCGGACGACGCCCGCCTCAACCCCTACCGGGCGAGCGTCGAGGTCCGCTGAGATCCCATGAACCGGATCGGCTTCGTCCTCAAGGTCCGGCCCGACCTCCTCGACGACTACAAGCGCCACCACCAGGCGGTCTGGCCGGAGATGCTGGAGGCCCTACGCCGCAACGGGTGGCACAACTACACGCTGTTCCTGCGGCCCGACGGGACCTTGTTCGGCTACTTCGAGACCGAGGGCAGCCTCGAGGAGGCCTTGGCCGGCATGGCGGCCGAGCCGGTGAACGAGCGCTGGCAGGCGCTGATGGCCCCCTACTTCACCGGCTCCGGCCGCCATGCCGACCAGATGATGGAAGCGCTCGAGGCGGTCTTCCACCTGGACTAGGTCAGCCGACGTTGTCCTTGTCGTACTTGGTGAATGGGCCCATGAGGATGCGCAGCCCGTTGTCGCGAGTTGGATCCTTCTCGACCGTGTAGTCACCCATGCGGCCCGCCTTGAACTTGGCCCCCTCCTCGGCCTTGATCTGGTCCGTGGCCACGCCGTAGGCCGCGTAGAAGGTGAGGTAGCCGAGGTCGGTGAAGCTCCACAGGGCGAACTGCGGTGCGCAGCCGTTCTGGGTGTATGCCTTCATCTCGTCGGGCAGCCCCAGCCCCGACACCTTGACCTTGTCGCAGAGCTTCTCGTCCTGCATGGCCTTGGCGGCGGCCGCGATGCCCACGGTGGTGGGCGCCATGATGAGCTTCAGGTCGGCGTGCTTGTCGACCAGGGCGAGGGCCTCGTTGTAGGACTTCTCCGACTCGTCGTTGCCGTACACGGTGTCGACGAGCTCGAGCTTGGAGTACTTCGGGTCCTTGAGGGCCTCCTTCATGGCGGCGATCCAGGCGTTCTGGTTGGCCGCGTCCGGCGACGCGGACAGGATGGCGAACCTGCCCCCGTCGGCGCCGAGGATCTCCAGCGCCATGTCCGCCATCACGGTGCCGGTCTCGTCGAAGTCCACCTGGGCCACGAACAGGCTCTCGCCCTCGCCGGACGGGATCGGCGAGTCCCAGCTCACGACCTTGACGCCTGCATCCACGGCTGACTTCACGGCCGGCTCGATCTGGTCCCCGGCGTTGTTGGAGATCATGACCGCGTTCACGCCCTGGGTCGCGGCGTTCGTCACGATCTCGATCTGCCCGGCGACGCTGTTGTCGGCGGTTGGCCCGAGGAACTGTGCGGCGTCCACGCCGAGCTCTCTCGCCGCCTCCTGCGCGCCCTGGTTGGCCTGGTCGAAGACCGCCACCCCGGTGAACTTCGGCAGCAGGATCGACTTGAACTCCTTGCCACCCTGGAGCGTGACCACACCCTCGGCCGCGCCCGCCTGTGAGGTGGTCTCCGTCGGCTCCTCGGACCCACCGCCGCAGGCCGCAGCGAGCAGGGCAAGGCTGATCACGCCGGCCAGCAGCGAAAGCCGCGTCTTCATTCCTTCCTCCTTGTGGTCGACGGGCTATCCGCGGTGTGCGGTGCGGTTCGGGTCTGTCACGACGGGCCTCACCTCCCCGGCGCCGGTGTCGCTTGAGGCTGGTGGCGGCATCACCGCGGGGCCGGACCGGCGGCGCCAGCTTCCCAAGCGATCGACGAGGTTGGGGACCAGCACCGAGGCGATCAGCAGCGCCCCGATGATCCCGGTCTGGGTGGTGGCCTGGATGTTGGCCAACCCCAGGCCGGAGCGGAGATTGAGGATGATGAGGATCGAGAGGGCGACGCCGACGAGGGTGCCCGAGCCCCCGAAGATGCTCACCCCTCCCAGCAGCACCATCGTGATGATGTCGAGCTCGAATCCCTCGGCCAGGTTGCCGCGGACCGATCCCAGCCGGGCCGCGAACAGCACCCCGGCCAGCCCGGCCACGAACCCCGACGTGGTCAGCAGGGCCAGCTTGACGCGGGCGACACTGATCCCCGAGTAGCGGGCGACCTCGGCGTTGTTGCCGATCACATAGACGGAGCGGCCGAACGCGGTGCGCTGGAGGACGACTCCGGCCGCCACGATCCCCACGACGAAGATGATGAACGCGAGCGAGAAGCGGCCGACCAGCGGATCCTGGCCCAGCCGGTCGAACCACTCGGGAAAGTCGCCGATCGACCGGTCCCCGACCAGGACGCGGGCCGCGCCCCGGAAGCCGATCAGGCCCGCGATCGTCACCACCAGCGACGGGAGCCCCATCCGGGCCACGAACAGCCCGTGGAGCAGGCCCGCTCCCGCACCAGCGAGCAGCGCGACGACCACGGCGACAGCGAAGGGGACAGAGCCACCCTCGTGGAGGGCGGCCACCACGGCCGCGGAGAAGCCCATCACCGAGGCGACCGAGAGGTCGATCTCACCGTTGATGATGACCAGGGTCATGATCACGGCCACGATCGCCTTCTCGATCGAGAGCTGGAACATGTTCACGAAGTTCCCTGTCCGCAGGTAGAACGGCGACAGGGACACGTTCACCGCGACCACGCCGAGGAGGATCGCCGCCAGCAGCAGCTCGGTCCTCCAGCGCAGCACCCGGTCACGCATCCGTCGTCGCCTCCCGCTCCGGCGGCTTGGTCGAATGCCGGGCGGGTGACGTCCAGAACCGCCGCAGCCGCTTGCCGATGGCGACGTCGCCCGCGATGGCGAGCAGGATGAGCGCGCCCAGGACGGCGTCGCGCCAGAACACGCTGATCTCGGGCACCCGCACCAGGCTCAGTTCGAGGAGGTCGATGAGCAGCGCTCCCAGCAGCGCCCCGATCAGGGTGCCCGAGCCGCCGAGGATGCTGACTCCGCCGACCACGGCTGCGGCGACCGAGGCCAGCTCCAGGCCCTGGCCCGCGGCGACCGTGATCGTCCCGAACCGGGACAGGAACATGAAGCCCGCCAGCCCAGACAAGGCCCCGCACATGGCGAACGCCCCCAGGGTGATGCGCTCGGTGGGAAGGCCTTCCTGCCGGGCCGCGTCGGGGTTGGAGCCAACGGCATAGACCCAGCGGCCCCAGCGGAGCCTCCCCAGCGCGAGCTGGAGGGCCACGATCACCACCACCGCCACGGTCAGGACCAGGCGGATGTCGAGCCCGCCGAGGCTGACGACCGTCCGTTGCGGGAACTCCACGAGCCACTGGGGCAGCGAGTCGGCCGTGATGGTGCGCGAGTTCGCGTGGTCGATCAGCCAGGTCCGGTAGATCGCCAGCGTCCCAAGGGTGACGATGATCGACGGCACCCGCCCGTAGGCCACGAGCGTCCCGTTCAGGAGCCCGAGGACGCAGCCCATGAGCATCGCCAGGCCGACTGCGAGCACGGGTGCGGTGGTCTGGTGCGCGGCCAGATACTCGCCCGTCACATACGCCGTCACACCCACGATCGAGCCGACCGACAGGTCGATGTTGCGGGTCAGGATCACGATCGTCTGCGCCGCCGCCAGGACCGCCGTGATCGCCATGCTGGTCGTCACCCGGTTGAAGAAGCTGCCGCTCAGGTAGTTGTCGACGAGCTGGCTGAAGACGAGGACCGAGACCCCGATGACGGCCAGAAGCGACAGCTCCCGCAGCCGTTCCGGCCGCAGCTTCGGCCGTGGCCGCCGGCCGTCTGCCACTCGCTCCGCCGGCCCGGCCGCGGTGCCGCTCATGCGGCCCCCATGGCGGCCGTGATGATGCCCTCCTCGGTCGCCTCCGAGCGGCCGAACATCCCCACCTGCCGGCCTTCGCGCATCACCAGGATGCGGTCGCTCATCGCGAGCACCTCCGGCAGATCGGAGGAGATCAGGATGATCGCCATGCCGGAGCGGGCCAGCTCGTCGATGATGTGATGGACCTCGGCCTTGGCGCCGACGTCGATCCCGCGGGTGGGCTCGTCGAGGATGAGCACGGTCGGCTCGGCGTTGAGCCACTTGGCGAGCATGGTCTTCTGCTGGTTGCCTCCGGAGAGCCGCTCGACCGGCGTCTCCAGCGAGGGTGTGCGGATGCTGAGCCGGCGCCGGAACCGGTCGGCAACGGCGTGCTCGGCGGAGCTGTCGACCAGCCTGAGCCGCGTCACGTACCGGTCGAGGGTGGCCAGCGTGATGTTCGCGGTGACCGACTGGGGCAGGGAGAGGCCCAGGTGACGGCGGTCCTCGGATAGGTAGGCGATCCCGTGGCGCAGCGCCTCACGCGGTGAGCGGATCACCACCGGTCGGCCGTCCAACTCCACACTGCCGGACTCCGCCGGGGCGATCCCGAACAGCGCGAGCGCGACGTCGGTCCGCCCGGCGCCGACCAGGCCGGCGAGGCCCAGCACCTCGCCCTTGTGGACCTCGAAGCTCACGTCCCCGAAGGCGCCGGTCCTCCCGATTCCCGAGACGCGAATGGCCAAGCCACCCCGAGGATGTTCGGTTCGTGCAAAGAACTCCGACATCTCCCGGCCGACCATGTCCTGGATCGCCCGCTGGGGGGTGACCTTGTCCCTGGGTCTGGAGGAGATGCGCCTGCCGTCGCGCAGCACGGTCACGCGGTCGGCGATCTCGAACACCTCGTCGAGCCGGTGGCTGATGAACAGCACGGCCACGCCACCCGCGGTGAGGTGGCGAACCTGCCGGAAGAGCTGGGTGACCTCGTGGGCCGAGAGGGCCGCGGTGGGCTCGTCCATGATGAGCACGCGCACGTCCAGGGACATGGCCTTGGCGATCTCGACGGCCTGCTGGGCCGCCACGGACAGACCGCTGGCCAGGCTGCGCACATCGAGGTGGACGTCGAGCCGGGCGAGGATGGTCTCGGCCTCCCGGTACATCCGGCCCCAGCGGACCAGGACCCCTCGGTCCCGGTGGCCCATGAAGATGTTCTCGGCGACGTTGAGGTCGGGATAGATCGTCGGCTCCTGGTAGATGGCCGCGATCCCGTGCCGCTGCGCCTCGGCCGAGCTGCGCAACGTGACCTGCTCGCCGTTGACGAGGATCGTCCCCTCGTCCGCCGGGTGGATCCCGGTCATGATCTTGATGAGCGTCGACTTGCCAGCCCCGTTTTCACCCACCAACGCCTGGACCTCGCCCGGGTAGAGGGTCAGGGAGACACCCCCGAGGGCCTGGGTGGCGTCGAACCGCTTGGAGATGCCGACCATCTCCAGCACAGGGACGCGATCGGTAAGGCCACTCAATTCTCGATCTCCGTCGTCCGCCCACCCGTCGTGGAGCGAGAGCGCAGCACCACTCACGTTCGAGCGTGTAATATCTCGCACTTCATGACACAAGTTCAAGGCCGGAGTCCTCACGCGGCCTTGCCAGCCAGGTCCCATCGTGAAGACGATCCTGTGGCTCTAACTGCTCTCTCGGGCTCGCCCTTCCAGGAAATACGTGACGATCTCTCCCTTGCCCTTGACCTGGATCGGTCCCCTCCGCTCGAACCGGTAGCGGTCCCGCAGCCGCTCCCAGGTGCGGGCGGTGACCTGGATGCAGCCGGGCGCTCCATGGGATTCCATCCGGCTGGCCGTGTTCACGGTGTCGCCCCACAGGTCGTAGCTGAAC
>DASUPQ010000685.1 GCA_036280995.1 Actinomycetota bacterium
ATCCAGCGACATCCGGGTCACCAGACCAGGACCGCCGCAAGCACGTTTGTGCGTCTTGGCGAGGTGCCCTCTCAACGAAAGGAACCACAAATGGCCGGGTATTCACTTCACATCGGACTCAACCATGTCGACCCCACGGCGTACGGCGGGTGGGACGGCGCCCTGCAGGGCTGTCTCAGCGACGCCGCGAGCATGGAGACGCTCGCGCTCGCCGCGGGCTACTCCACCTCGAGCCTGCTCGAGTGTGACGCCACCAGCGCGCGTGTGATCAGCGCGCTCGGTGACCTCGCTCGGCGGGCGTCGGGTGGTGACATCTGCCTCGTTACCTACTCCGGCCACGGTGGCCAGATCGACGACGTCGAGGGTGACGAGGACGAGGGCAAGGATGAGACTTGGGTGCTGTTCGACCGCCAACTCATCGACGATGAGCTATACCGCGCGTGGTCACAGTTCGCTTCGGGGGTTCGGCTGCTCGTCCTCAGCGACAGCTGCCACAGCGGCAGCGTGAACCGTGACCTGGCCGACACTCGGGTCGATCGGGCGATGCCCAGTCTCATCTGCGCCCAGGACAACGCGGCACGTCGGGCTACGTACGAACTGGTCAAAGCCCAGGCGCGCCGCAACCAGGACGCCGATGTGGTTGCGTCCGTGCTGCTGATCTCCGGATGCCAGGACGACCAGGTCTCGTTCGACGGCGCCCGCAATGGGGCCTTCACCGAGAGCCTGCTTGAGGTGTGGGCAGACGGCGGGTTCGCGGGCGACTACCGGGCGTTCCATCAGGCCATCGTCGCCAACATGTCGACCGACCAGACACCCGGCCTGGACGACGTACTTGTCAAGGATGCAGCATTCCTCACCCAGCAGCCGTTCACCATTTAGTTAGTTGCCGCCCGAGAGACGAGCCCCCACTACCAACGTGTTCGGCAGCGCGACAACGCGGGGCGCGTGCGCCGCTGCAGGTGCTGGGGGATCCGTGTGTGCGGCGCCAGGGACCGGGCGGGCATCCGCTGCCTTCTCGGCGGGAAGGGGCGATGCCCCGCGCCTGTGGACGACGGGTCCGCTGCACGCCTGGTTGTCGGTGGTCTGCCGTAGCGTCCGGACCATGTTGCAGACACTGAGTGAGGCCGGGCAGCGGGGCCGGGGGGCCTGGCTGTCGGCGGCTGGATACCCCTGTGGACAACGCGGATTCGGCACCGGTGAGTGTCGGTGGGGGGCGGTAGGTTGAGCAGCATGACGGACACACCGATCGAGGACCTGGACGCGGCCGGGACGCTGGCGGCGGTGGAGGGCTGGCACGCGGAGCAGCGGGACCGGGAGGCCCGGCTGTTCCTGGCCGCCGCGCACTACGCGGACCTGCACGCCACCCCCCGGCTGGGCCAGGATGGCCGGGTGCTGGCCGGGATGGAGCGGCTGGTCCGGATGGGTGGGGCCGGGACCCCGAAGGTGCGGGAGTTCGCCGCCGCCGAGCTCGGCGCCGCGCTGGGCCGGTCCGGGTACGCCGGGCAGCAGCTGATCGCCGACGCGCTGGACGTGCGGCACCGGCTGCCGGAGTTGTGGGCCGGGGTGGTGGCCGGAACCGTCCCGGTGTGGCTGGCCCGCCGGGTCGCCGCCCGCACCCGCGAGCTCACCCCGGAGCAGGCCGGGCTGATCGACACCCAGCTGGTGGAGTATGCGGACGGGCGGTTGGGGTGGACCGGGTTCGAGACCCTGCTGGAGGCCGGGATCGTCGCCGCCGACCCGGTGGCGGCCGCGGCGCGGGAGGAGGCGGCCCGGGCCGAGCAGTTCGCCAAGGTGGGGCGGTCCAACGAGCACGGGCAGAAGACCCTGTATCTGCGGGCCGACGCGCCGGTGGTGATCCGGATCGACGCCACCCTGGACTACCTGGTGCAGGCGCTCCGCGCGCTCGGCCAGGACGACACCGAGTGCGAGGACCGGTTGCGGGTGCGGGCCGCGCTGATCCTGGCCAACCCGCCGGAGGCGGTCCGGCTGCTGGCGGCCTACGCCGAGCACCGGGCCCGATCAGACAACAAGACCGAGGACGCGCCGCCACCCGCGGAGGACGAGCCGCCCGCCGACGACGTGCCGCCGGCCGAGGAGGAGGCCGCGGCACTGGTGGAGGACGCGGCCGAGGACGAGCCGCCCGCCGGGCAGGCCGCGGCGGCGGCGGGGGTGCTGCCGGCCGGGTTCACTACCCCGTTCCGGCCCACCCAGATCAGTGCCACCGGTGAGCGGTGGCGGTTCGACCCGGCCCGGCTGCTGCCCACCGTCACCCTGTACCTGCATCTGCACCAGGAGGCGGTGGACCGGGACCTGGACGGGGTGGCCCGCTGGGAGGGCCAGGGCCCGGTCACC
>DASUPQ010000686.1 GCA_036280995.1 Actinomycetota bacterium
CGGGCGATGGCGGCGGCCACCGGCTCGGCCATCGGCACCGCCCGGATGCTGGCGTCGCTCTTGGGCCGGTCCTTGTAGCCCGACCCGAACCGGCCAGCGTCATAGCGTACGTCCACGACCTCGATCCGCCGAGCATCCAGGTCGACGCGCCGCGCCCGCAGACCCAGCAGCTCCCCGCTACGCAGGCCGGTGCCGACCTGGACGATGAAGTGGTCGCGGTAGAAGGCCGAGCAGCCGACCAGGAGCCGGCCGAACTCCTCTGGGGTGTACGCCCGTCGCCGGACCCGGCCGAACACGACCTCGGGGGTCCACCGGCCGCTTGGGGGCGCGGACCTTGCACACCGGGTTGACCGGGATCAGCCGCTCAGCCTCGGCCGCCTCCAGGATGCGGTTCAGGATCGACCGGCAGGCCATCGTCAGGTTGTGGCTGGCCCGTCGCTCCAGCTCGTTCTGCCACCGCTGCACCACCTGGGCCGAGATCGTGCCCAGCGGCCGACGCCCGAAGTAAGGGCGGATGTGCAGCCGCAAGTGGCTCTCTGCCGCCTCCAAGGCCGCCGGGCTGCGGCGCGGCTCCGACGCCCACAGCTCCCACCACTCGCTCGCCCAGTCATCGAACCGCCGCCGCGATCCCCTCGGGTCGACCCAGGCGCCGCGCAGCTTGGACGCCTCCTCGCTGGTCAGCCAGCGTTCCGCATCGTCCCTGCGGGCGAAGCTCCGGCTGTGCAGCCGACCGTCCGGCCCCCAGTAGCGGGCACGGTACGGCTTGGGCCGATCCGGGCGGTACTCGATCGTGCCCACGCCGGCCAGGGCCTGGGCGCCGAGCTGCTGGACTGGGCCGGCACTAAGGCGGCCGACGAGGGCGCCGACTGGCTACGTGTCGACGCGTGGACCACCAACGAGCACCTCCAGCACTACTACCTGCGCCAGGGCTTCACCTACGTCCGCACCGTCGTCCTGCCGCATAACCCCTCCGGGGCGCTCTTCCAACGACCAGCCGAGCGCATCCCACCCCACACCTTCAGGAGGCCGAGAGCCTGACCGGCTGAGCCTGGGATGAGCTGCAAGCAGCCCTCGCGGTGGGAGCCTCGTTCTCCCACCACGCCCAGGGTGGAGGGATCTGGCCGGACGGTGCTGGCATGCCCGACCCCCAGCCGCAAGCGCGTCGACCAACCAACCAAGCTCGGCTCCTGAGCCGGCCTGCGCCGGCAGCCTGACCAGATGGGGCCGACTTCGTTGGCTCTGCTGCTTGCCCCCGGTGGCCTTATGGCATGCCACGGTGTCCACCGTCCCCCGGTTCCAAGGGCAGGGCAGACCGCCCGGCCAGGCACCAGGAAGTGGCAGGACCATGACCGAGGCAGCCGTGAGCTTCGCCGGCAACCTCACCGACGACCCCGAGGTCCGCTACACCCACGACGGGATCACCCGGGACATGGTCGGATCTGGCTCATATCTCGTGATGGACACGACCTGTGCTCAGACAGCGTCGGCAAGGGTTGCCTGGCGGTGACACAGCCGCGACGTAGGCTGCTGACGGACGGTCGCGCAGCTCCAACCCTCGAGGAAGGCTCGCCATGGCCAAGCTGCTCTATGTGATGAACGTGTCACTTGACGGCTACATCGCCGACGAGGACGGCAAGTTCGACTGGGGGGCACCAGACGAGGAGTACTACTCCTTCATCAACGACCTGTTGCGGCCGGTCGGCACCTACCTGTACGGGCGCCGGCTGTATGAGCTGATGGCCGTCTGGGAGACCGACCCGGCCGCCGCGGCCCAGTCGCCCGGCACGCGGGAGTTCGCCGAGATCTGGCAGGCGGCCGACAAGGTCGTGTACTCCAGGACGCTGGCGACGGCCTCCACCACCAGGACGCGGATCGAACCAGACTTCGACCCCGAAGCGGTCCGGCACCTGAAGGCGGCCGCCGAGCGTGATCTCACCGTGGGCGGTCCCACCCTCGGCGCCCATGCGATCACCGCCGGGCTGGTGGACGAGTACCACCTGTTCGTCTGGCCCGTCGTGGTGGGCGGGGGCAAGCCCTTCCTCCCCAACCGGGCCCGGCTCCAGCTCGAACTGCTGGACGAGCACCGGCTCGGCAACGGCGCGGTGTACCTGCGCTACCGCACCCAGACATGAGCACACGGCAGCGCCCGCTCCACCGTCGAGGTCGAGGCCGAGGAGCTGGGTCCGAGCCTGCGCTGGGCGACGGCGACCGCGACCAGGACGACAAGGACCCGGGACCGGTAGGTAGCTCGACCCGGCGATGCGACGGTGCGGGACGGAGGCGAAGGATGCCGAGGGTTCGCTCCGTTGTGTCCGTGCTGTTGAGGGCGCTAGGAGACGTTTCTCCACACCCTCACGGCCGACCCT
>DASUPQ010000687.1 GCA_036280995.1 Actinomycetota bacterium
CGGACACCGATGACGACGTGCCAGAACAGGACGGCCGTGACCAGGAAGCTGGCATGCTCCAGGACGTGGACGAGCTCGTTGCCCAAGGCGGCGTCGTAGGGGGCCGCAGCGTGCCAGAACCAGATGACCCCAACCGAGAGCAGCCATACGGCGGCCGGGTGGCGTAGGACGCCGAGGTTGCCGTGGGTCAGCCCGACCCGCCGCCGCCAGCGGCCGCTGGCCCGGCGCACGGCCAGGGGGCTGCCCCGCAGGATGGCGCTGGACGGGGCGCTGAGGGCCAGCAGCGGGGCCGCGACCACCAGCAGCAGCAGGTGCTGGACCATGTGGGCCGAGGCGAGGGCGCCCGAGAGGGCGTCGAGGGGCGAGACCAGCGCGACGCCGAGGGCCGCCAGCGCCGCCGCGAAGCACCTGGCCCGCCAGGTGTCGACCGGCCGCCGTGGCCCGCCGATCTGGCCGCGCCGGTAGGCCCAGCCGGCGAGCAGCAAGCCCAGGAGCAGGACCGGGTGCAGGTTCCAGGCGCCCCAGAGGTCATGCGGTGCCGGGGGCTGGCCGGGGTGGGCCAGGACCGGGGTCAGCATGACGGCAGGACCAGGGCGGGCAGGCCGACGAACAGGATGGTCACGACCGACAGCAGCGAGAGCAGGAACCCGGCGAAGGCCAGCGTCCCGCCACGGTCCCGGCCCTGGAGGCCGCCGGCGATGTCGGCGGCCTCGTCGGCGGCCGCCTCGGCGGCGTCCGCGCGCCAGCGCCGCCAGGACCACCCGGCACAGGCCAGGGCGGCGACCGCCGCGGCGGCGGTCGCGGCCAGGGTGACGACCTTGGGCACCGGCGGGTCGAACAGCGTCAGCCCGGGCCCGTCGCCGGTGCAGCCCGCCTCGGTGGCCAGGTACACGACCATGAAGTGGACCGACCAGATGACCGGGCCGGACACGAACATGGCCAGGGCGAAGCGCGACCGACGATCGCGGGAGACGTCGACCGCGAACGGCGTCCCCTCTGCGGCCGTCCTCGACCCGTCCCCGCCCGGGACCTCGTCGGGAGGGACGTCGCGGACGCTCATGTCAGGTGCGGGCCCAGATACAGCGTGCCGAAGCCGACCACCCACATGACCACCATGGCCGCCCAGAACCGGGCCACGTTGGCCACGCTGGCGTGCCGGCGGGTCGTGTACTGGCCGCGGACGGCCCAGTACAGCGTCAGCGCCACGACGATGAGCGCGGCCACCGCGGCCATGACGACGAAGCCGGCCAGGAGGAAGAAGATCGACCCGTAGGCGTGGTCGGTCCATCCGAAGCCCAGTCCGGCGATGTCGAGGAGCTGGACGACGGCGCCGCCGCCGGCCAGGGCGAGCGCGACGGCCAGGGCGGCGATGAAGCCGCGCTGGTCGGCAGCCCGCAGCCGTCGCAGCGCCGCCCGTACCACTGCGCCGCTGGCCACCACCAGCCCGGCGGCCAGGATGGCCCGGCCGACCCCAGGGTTGGCGATCCCGGGTGGCGGCCACTGGGGGTTCTCCAGCCGCAGGTAGAAGTAGCTGAGCAGCAGGGCCGAGAAGGCGACGGCGACGACCAGGATGACCAGCGCCGTCCCCCAGGCGGCGACGACCACGCTGCCGCCGGCGTTGACCGGCACGCCGTGCTCGGCCTCGAAGGCGGCCTCCTCCTCGACCGTCATCGGCGCTTCCTGCGGCCAGTTCCAGGCGATCACGGCAGCGGTGACGATGGCCGCGCCGGCGGCGATGCCCCACCGGAGCTTGGTCAGCTCGGCGGCGAAGATGAACACCAGCCCACACCCGGCCACCAGCGGCCAGATCGACGGGTTGGCGACCCGGAACACCTCCTGGGGTCGCGCGTCGGCGGTGCCGACGATCACCGCGGCCCGCCAGCGCAGCGGCCACCGTGACAGGCCGTGGACGAACCGCTCCAGGCGCTCGTCGCCCCGGTGGAGCTCGTCCTGGTCCCACAGGGGGTGGCGGCTGCGCACGATCGGCAGGATCGACCAGCCGTGCTCGGCCGGCGGCGACGGCACCGCCCACTCCAGGGTGGCGGCACCCCAGGGGTTGTTGCCCGCTTCGTCGCCCCGCCGGTAGCTGCGGGCCACGTTCCAGATGAACACGGCGATGCCCATGATGATGACGAGCACCCCGATGCTGGAGAGCAGGTTGTAGGGCTCCCAGCCCAGGCCGGCCTCGTAGGTGTAGACGCGCCTGGGCATCCCCAGCAGCCCGACGATGTGCATCGGGAAGAAGGCCAGGTTGACGCCGGTGAACAGCAGCCAGAAGTTCCACCGGCCAAGGCGCTCGTCCAGCAGCCGGCCGGTGAACTTCGGGAACCAGTAGTAGACGCCGGCGAAGATCGGGAACGCGACCCCGCCGATCAGCACGTAGTGGAAGTGCCCGACGACGAAGTAGGAGTCGTGGGCTTGGAGGTCGAAGGGTGGGGCGGCCACCATCACGCCGGTGATCCCGCCGATGACGAAGGTCACCAGGAAGCCGACCACGAACAGGAACGGCGTCTTCCACACCGGCCGGCCCGACCAGATGGTGGCCAGCCAGGAGACGAACTGCACCCCGGCGGGCAAGGCGATGACCATGCTGGCCGCGGCGAAGAAGCTCAGCACCAGCGTCGGCAGCCCCACGGCGAACATGTGGTGGGCCCACAGGCTGAACGACAGGAACCCGATGGCGACCAGGGCTCCGACCTGCCAGGTGTAGCCGACGATCCGCCGCCGGGCGAAGGTGGCCACGATCATCGAGACCACCCCGGTGGCGGGCACGAACTGGATGTAGACCTCGGGGTGGCCGAAGATCCAGAACAGGTGCTGCCACAGCAGCGAGCTGCCGCCCCGCTGGGGGTTGAAGAACTGGGTGCCGAAGCCCCGGTCCAGCTCCAGGAGCAGGCTGGCGATGATGAGGGTGGTGAAGGCGAACAGGATCATGAACGCCATCACCAGCACCGCCCAGGCGAACAGCGGGATGCGGCTGAGGGTCATCCCCGGTGCCCGCATCTTCAGCACCCCGATGATGATCTCGATGCCGGCGGCGATCGCCGCGACCTCGGCCACCCCCAACCCCAGCACCCAGAAGTCCAGGGCCAGGTCGGGTGAGAACTCCAGGCCGGACAGCGGGGTGTAGGCGAACCAGCCGGCGTCGGGGACCGCCCGGAACAGGGTGCTGCTGTAGTACAGCAGCCCGCCGAGCAGGAAGGTGTAGTAGGAGAAGGCGCCCAGTCGGGGGAACGGCATCTCGCGGGTGCCCAGCAGCAGGGGCAGCAGCAGGATGGCGAAGCCCTCGAAGATCGGCAGGATCACCAGGAACATCACCACGGTGCCGTGGTTGGTGAACAGCTCGTTGTACAGCTGCGGGCTCACCAGGCTGTTCTCGGGCACGGCCAGCTGCATGCGCATCACGAAGGAGTCGAAGCTGCCCCCCAGCAGGAGGAAGAAGAAGCCGGTGAGCAGCAGCCGGGTGCCGATCTTGTCGTTCTGGACCCCGGTCAGCTGCCCGCGCAGGCCGGGCGGGTCGGCCCACAGCCGGTTGAGCTCCTCGCCCGTCAGCGGCTCGGTGACCGAGGGCGTCTCCCCGCCCGATCGCGAAGGGCCCAGGTCAGCCACGGCGCTCAGCCACCCAGGCGGCGAACCGCTCCTCTGATTCGGCGACCACGGTCAGCACCATCCTGGTGTGCTCCAGGCCGCAGAACTCGGCGCAGCGGCTGCGGTGGACGCCCGGCTGGTCGGCCTCCAGGACCAGGGTGTTGGTGCGGGCGGGCAGCAGGTCGAGCTTGCCGGCCAGCTCCGGCACCCAGAAGCTGTGGATCACGTCGGCCGAGGTGAGCTGAAGGTTAACGCGACGGCCCACCGGGAGATGGAGCTCATCCCGGGCGGTGACCCCCTGCTCGGGGTAGCGGACCTCCCACCAGAACTGATGGCCGACGACCTCGATGACCAGCGCCTCCGGCGGAGCGGTGCTGGGGACGAACCGCATCGCCCGCACCGTGGCCCCGAACACGATGAGCAGGATCACCAGGGGCACCACCACGCCGCCGACCACGAACCAGCGGCCGAACGAGTCACCCTGCTGCCGGTCCGGCTGCCCCTCGTCTGCCGGCCGCCGGCGGAACAGGCCCAGCCCCAGCACCACCACGACGGCCACGAAGACCGCCCCACCGAGGCCGAGCATCAGCCAGAACAGGTCGGCCATCGCCCCGGAGACCGGGCCTTGAGGATCCAGCGCCCCGCCCTCGGGCTGGGCGGCCACCATCCACCTACCTGCGTCGTTCAATGCAGGTCCGCTAGCAGCGAATTGGGCCGGTGCTGCCGACCGGGTGGTCACGGTGCAGCGCTTCGGCGCTCTGGGGACTGTCGACACCGACGACCGGCAGCTGCGCCATCTGGACCTCCCACGCGGCGGCGAATGCACCCGCAGAACTCTACAAAGACGGCGTGCCGGATTAAAGGCCGCGAGGTTCATCACGGCACGGCAGGACAAGCAACACCGCGCGCCGGCTCCTGCATGTGAGCCGCCCAGGAGCCCGGAGCACCCGGCCATGATGTCCCGCCCGGTCCAGATGATGACTCCCTTGGCGGGCGCACCCTAGAGTGATGCAGGATGAGCGAAGGTCCCGCTTCGAGCAGCCGACAACCCGCCCTTGGGGCGGGGATCGCCGCCGTGGTCACGGCGGCGACCGCCTTCCTGGCCGTGCTTTGGTTGTGGGGTCGCGGGGGTGGCGGCTTCGACACCGCCTGGCTCCCGAGCTGGGATGCTCGGCTGGCGTTCCGGCTGGACGGCCTCGGCGCCCTCTATGCGGTCCTGGCCACCGGGGTCGGGGTCGCCGTGTTCACCTACGCCACCGGCTATGTCCCCCGGCACCTGGAGCACGAGGGGCGGCCGCAGGCCGACGGCCGGCGCTTCCACGCCCTGATGGTGCTGTTCATGGTGGCCATGGTCGGGCTGGCCACCGCCCAGGACACGCTGCTGCTGTTCGTCTTCTGGGACCTGACGGCGATCACGTCGTACCTGCTCATCGGCTTCGACCGCCAGCATCGGGAGGCGCGGCTGTCGGCGCTGATGGCCCTGCTCGTGACCGGGGTGTCGGCGGTGCTGCTGCTGATCGGGATCCTGGTGCTGCGGGCCGAGTTCGGCACGACCTCGATCCCCGAGCTGCTGGAGCGGGCCGACGGCGGCGGGGCCGTCACCCTGGCCGGGGCCCTGATCGCCGTCGGGGCGCTGGCCAAGAGCGCCCAGGCGCCCCTGCACTTCTGGCTGCCGCGGGCCATGGCCGCGCCCACGCCGGTCTCGGCCTACCTGCACTCGGCGGCCATGGTCGCCGCCGGGGTGTTCGTGCTCAGCCGGTTCCACCCGCTGCTCGCCACCAGCCCGCCGCTGCTGGACGGCCTGCTGGTGGTCGGGCTGGTCTCGATGGCTGTCGGGGGCGTGCTGGCGCTGGGCGCCGACCACCTCAAGCGGCTGCTCGCCTACTCGACCATCGCCCAGTACGGCTACGTGGTCACCATGCTCGGGGTCGGCGGGGCCGCCGGGGTGGCCGCTGCCTGCTTCTACGTGCTGGCCCACGCCCTGGCCAAGAGCGCCCTGTTCATGACCAGCGGGGCGGTCACCGAGGCCACCGGCGCCAAGGCCCTGTCCGAGTCCGGAGGGCTGGCCAGGACCATGCCCGCCCTGGCCGTCGGGAGCGGGCTGGCCGCCGCCGGCCTGGCCGCCCTGCCCCTGACCATCGGCTTCTTCAAGGACGAGCTGTTCTTCAAGGCAGCCGCCGAACGGGGCCCGTGGCTGGCGGTGGTGGCGGTCGCCAGCGCCGCCCTCACCTTCGCCTACATCACCCGCTTCTGGATCGGCATCTTCCTGGGCGGCCAGCGCCGGCCGGCTCGCGCCGTGCCCGGCCGGCTGGTGGTGCCGGTGGTCGTCCTGGGGGGGCTGGTGGTGGCTGGGGGCATCCTGGTTGAGCCGTTCGCCGGCCTCAGCCAGGCCGCCGCCGAGGTCACGGCCGCCGCCCCGGTCACCGTCGAGCCGGCCTACCATCTCGACCTGCGGGCCGAGAACGTCCTGGCCCTGGCCACCTACGCCGCCGGGCTTGCCCTGGTCCTGGCCCGCCCAAGGCTGGGCGGTGCCCTCGCCGCGGTGGCCCGGCTGGGCCGGCGGGCCGGGCCGGAACGCGCCTACATCGCCGGCCTGGCCGGCCTGAACCGGCTCTCCAACGCCATCCACGACATCGAGGTCCGCGACCTGCGCGCCCGGGTGGTGGCGGTGCTGGTCCCGGCCGGGGCCCTGGTCGGCGTCGGCCTGGCCATCACCCCGTTCGCCGGCGCCTACCTGATCGGCTCGTTCGCCAGCAGCGACCTGCCGCTGATCGCCGCGCTGGTCGCCGCCGCGCTGGCCGCGCTGGTCGTGGCCCGGCTGCGCCGGCACCTGGCCCTGGCGGTTGGCCTGTCCGGGGTCGGCTTCAGCCTGGCCGTGGCCTACGAGCTCCTCGGGGCACCCGACGTGGCCCTGGTCGCGGTGCTCATCGAGACCCTGATGATGCTGCTGTTCGTGGCCGTGTTCGCGCTGCTGCCGCGCCGGGTGCTGCAGCGCGAGGCCGCCATCCAGGTCACCGGCTCCCGCCGCATCCGCGATCCGCTCGTGGGGGTGATCTCGGGTGCGCTGGTTCTGCTGGTCGTGTGGGCCGGCTTCTCCCGTCCCGTCCCGCCGGACCCCACCGCCGGCAGGTACCTGGAGCTGGCCGAGCGGGCGCACGGCAAGGACGTGGTCACCGTCATCCTGGCTGACTTCCGCGGGCTCGACACCCTGGTCGAGATCAGCGTCGTGCTCGTCGCCCTGCTCGGGGTGGCCGCGCTGCTGCGCCGGGGCAAGCTGTGGTGACCACGGTCCTGACCAGGATGGTGGCCCGCCTGCTGCTGGCCCCTGTCCTCATGGTCGCGGCCGCGATCCTGATCAAGGGCTACGTGGATGTCGGCGACGGGTTCGCGGCCGGGGTGATCGCCGCCCTCGGGATCCTGCTGCAGTACCTGGCCTTCGGCCGGGCGGCGGTCCGGCAGGCCCTGCCGGTGCGGCACGCGGCCAAGCTGGCCGTGGCCGGTCTGCTGCTGGCCCTGGCGGTCGCGTTCGTGCCCGTGCTGGCCGGCGGGGCGCCGCTGCAGCACGCCCCGGCGCCGGGGGCAGCCGTGGTCCACCTCGGCAGCCTGGAGCTGCTCACCGCCGTCGCCTTCGACGTCGGGGTGTTCGCCCTGGTCCTCGGGATGGCGGTGGCCACCATCGACCTCATCGCCGGGACCCCAACCGAGCGAGGTGGGCAACCATGAACCTGTTCGTGGCCCTGGTCGTGGCCGTCCTGTTCGGCACCGGCGCCAGCCTGCTGCTCAAGCCCGACCTGTTCCGGGTGGTGGCCGGGCTGATGCTCATCTCCAACGCGGCCAGCCTCACGGTGATCGCCTCGGGCCTGCGCCGCGGCCAGCCGCCCATCTACCCGCTGGTCCCCGGTGAGCCGGTCGCCGACCCGCTCACCCAGGCGATGACCCTGACCGCCCTCATCATCGGGTTCGCCACCACCGCCCTGCTGCTGGCCATGGCCTACCGGATCTACACCACCCACCGCAGCGTCGACCTGGACGACCTGTCGCGCAGCGAACGCAGCGCCGAGGAGGAGCTGGAGCGGGGCACGGCCGTGGAGCAGGTGGAGCCCGAGGAGGCCGAGGCCGAGCAGGAAACGGCCGGGACACCCCGATGAGCCTCCTGGTCGCCCCCCTGATGGTGCTGTGGCCGGCCGCCGCCGTGGCCACGCTGGCCGACGGCCGGCGCCGGCCGGTCGGCTGGGCCGCGGCCGGGGTGCTGGCCGCCGCGGTCGCCCTGCTGGCCGCGCTCGCCGTCCGGGTCGCGACCGGCGGGCCGGTCGAGGTGGTCGCCGGAGGCTGGCCCGCCGACGTCGGCATCCGCCTGCGCGCCGACGCCCTCGGCGCCCTGCTGGCCCTGGTCTCGGCCGCCGTGGTGCTGGCCGCCCTGGTGCACGGGGTGGTCTCCCGGCGGTCGACCCGGCTGTTCCCGGCCCTGATGCTGTTCCTGACCGTCGGCCTGAGCGGGCTGTTCCTGACCGGCGACGTGTTCAGCTTCTATGTGTTCTTCGAGCTGGCCATGATCTCGGCCTACGCCCTGGCCGCCTCCGGCCGGGAGGGGCGCATGGTCGGCTCGGCGCTGATCTTCGCCGTGGTCAACCTGCTCGGGTCGTTCCTGTTCCTGATCGCCACCGCCGCCCTCTACCGGGCCACCGGCACCCTGGAGATGCTGGCCGTGGCCGACCGGGCCCGGACCGTCGACCCCAACACCGCGGTGGTCATCGCCGTGCTCTACTTCGTGGCCTTCGGGGTCAAGCTGGGCCTGTTCCCGTTCCACTTCTGGCTGCCCAGCGTCTACGCCAGCGCCCCCCCGGCGGTGGCCGCCGTGCTGGCCGGGGCGCTGGCCAACATCGGCGCCTACGGCCTGCTCCGCTTCCAGGCCGGCCTGCTGCCTCGGGAGCTGGCCCTCGGCGCCGGCGTCGTGGTCGGGATCGGCACCGTCAGCATCATCTACGGGGCGGTGCAGGCCATCGGCCGGCGCGACCCCCGCGAGGTCCTGGCCTACTCGGCCATCGGCCACGCCGGCTACGTCCTGGTCGCCCTCGGCCTGGGCGGCCGGGTGGCGCTGTCCGCGGCGGCGCTGTTCACGGTGGTCAACGCCCTCGGCAAGGCGCTGCTGTTCCTGGCCGTCGACCTGCGCGGGCCCCTGGTCGGGGCCGCCTTCGTCGTCGGGGCGTTCAGCGTCGCCGGGGTGCCTCCCTCGGCCGGCTTCTTCGGCAAGGCCTCCCTGTTCGACGCCGGCGTCCAGGCCAGCAGCGCTCCCACGGTGCTGCTGCTGTTCGTGGGCGGCGCCCTCACCTTCGTCTACCTGTTCCAGATCTACCAGCACATCTACTGGCGGCCCCCCCAGGACCACCATCGCGCTCCCAGAGGGGCCCGGATGGTCGTGGCCGTGCTGGCCGTCCTGGTGCTGGCGGTCGGCCTGTGGCCGGAGCCGCTGCTCGCCCTCAGCGACCAGGCCGGCGACGCCGTGGCGAGGACGGTCCCGTGAGCGCCGGCCGGTTGGGATGGGTGGTGCTGCTCACCGGCGTCTACCTGCTCTCGCTCGGAAGCCTGGACCCGCTGGACGCCGCCGAGGGCCTGATGCTGGCGACCGCGCTGTCGCTGGGGCTTCGCGGCCGGCTCGAGGGGCCGCAGGGGGCGGGCCCGTCCCTGGCCGACCGCGTCGCCGCCTTCCCGCTCCTCGTCGGCGGCCTCCTCGCCGATGTCCTCCGGGGCACCTGGGACGTCGCCCTGCGGGTGGTGGGTCTGCGCCCGGTCGAATGCTCCGGCGTCGTGCTGGTCCCGATCGGTGAGCGCACCCACCTCGGCGTGGCCGTCACCGGCCTGCTGGCCGGGCTGTCCCCGGGATCGATGCTGGTCGAGGTCGACAACGAGCGCCAGGCGATGCTGTTCCACGTCATCGACGCCTCCGACCCCGACGCCGTCCGCGACCACCTCGACCGCTTCTACCAGCGCTACCAGCGGCGGGTGTTCCCGTGAGCCACGACGCGATGTTCCTCGCCGGGATCGCCTGGCTGACGGTGCTGCTGGGCGTGGCGGTGGTGTCGATCGGGCGGGCCCGGACCACCGCCGAGCGCCTGGTCGCCCTGGACACCGCCGTCCTCATGCTGATCGGCCTGCTCGGCCTGGTCGCCGCTCAGAGCCGGCGCACCTACGCCCTGGACGCCGCGCTCATCCTGGCCCTGCTGTCGTTCGTGTCCACCGTGGCCGCGGCGCGCTACCTGGGCGACCGGCGGCCGTTTACCGAGCCCGAGGAGGGAGATCCCCGATGAGCAGGGCGGGCGCATACAAGACGTCGGTGGATCGGAGGGTGGGCCAGTGACGGCATGGATCGCCGACGTCCTGGTCCTGGTCGGGCTCGCGGTCATGACCCTTGGGGTCTACGGCATCCTCCGGTTCCCCGACGTCTACACCCGGCTGCACGCCTCGGGGAAGGCGAGCTTCCTGGGCGTCTCGGTCCTGCTGGTCGCCGGGACCGTCGGTGGCGGGCCTTCCGCCGCCGCCCGGGTCGTGCTCATCGTCGTCCTGCTCGGCCTCACCACGCCGGTCGCCGCCCACGCCATCGCCCAGGCCGCCTACCACCGCCGCGAGCCCATGCGCGCCGCCGGCGCGGTCGACGAGAGCGGCCGGTGCCCCGGCGCCACCACGACGCCGCCCCGGCACGGCGACCCGGGGGCCTGACCACCAGGGCCCTGGTATGACCACCGATCCCGCTCCGCCCCGCGACGACGGCGCAGCCGACCAGGCGCCGGCGGTGGCCAGGGCGGCGCGCCTGCCAGGATGGCGGTCACCTTGTGGAGCCCGTCGTGAAGGAGAGGAGGCGAGCATCGTCAGCATCTGGACGCTCGTGCGGTTCGTCCACGTCCTGTCGGCCATGGTCTGGGTCGGCGGCCAGCTGCTGCTCAGCCTGCTCGTGCTGCCGGTTCTGCGGCGGCGGCTGGACCCGGCCAGCCGCGCCCCACTGACCCGGGAGGTCGGTGTCCGCTTCGGCATCTTCACCCTCGCCATCTTCCTGCCGCTGCAGATCGCGAGCGGGATCGCCCTGGCCGCCCGCCGCGGTCTGACCCTATCCGACCTCGCCGAGCCCGGGTACGGCCGGACCCTGGGCGAGAAGGTCACCCTGTTCGCGGTGGTGCTGCTGATCTCGGGCCTGCACGGCGTGGCGGTGGGACGCGGCCAGCACCGGCTGGCCCGGGTGCTGGGCATCGCCACCCTGCTCGGTTCGGTCGGGGTCGTCCTCCTGGCCACTGCCCTCGTCCCCTGAGACGCGGTGGTGCTCAGCCGGCGGCCACGACCACGCCGGTGAGGGTCGAGTACCGGGCCCAGCCCCGCCAGGCCGGGTCGCCGGCGAAGCGCCGGGCCAGGACGAAGCAGGCGGCGCTCAGGCACCCGAAGGCGATGGTGCCGGCCAGGCCGTGGACGAGCCCGGGGAGGCTCTGCTGGGCGGCCACGCCGGGTGGGTAGCCCGGGCCGGGGTCGTCGGGGAACACCGCGAGCAGCACGAAGCACGCCCCGGCCACGCCGATCAGGCGTGGTCCCCAGGTCGAGCCGGTGCCGGTGGGCAGGGCCCGGCCAAGCCCGGCGGCGAAGACCAGCAGGGCCGCCGCGGCCGCCAGGATGGCGATGGTGTTGACCCAGCCGAAGGGACCCAGGCTGAGCTGGCTGACCGCATGCCGCCAGGGGCGGTAGCCGGGGCGGAGGGCGCCCTCGACCAGGAAGGTGGCCACAAAGGCCGTCAGCCCGGTCACGGCCCCGCCGAGCAGCAACCGCAACCCGGTACGGCGGTCCCCCCGCGTTCCGGTATAGTTAGGTGTACCAATCATCTGGTGCTCCGATCATTAAAATGATTCAGTCAATATTAGTGGCGGAGGGGCGATCGGCATGTCAACCCAGCGTCCGGTGACCGCCAGGGCCGGGGGACACCGCCCCGAGCTGCTGGCCAAGCTGCAGCGCGCGGCCCAGACCAGCACCACCGACGGCATCCTGTTCCACCAGGCGGTCGCCGACCGGGTGGGGCTGCACGTCACCGACCTGCGCTGTCTGAACGTCCTGGCCCAGGCCGGCCCGCTCACCGCCGGCGAGCTCGGCCAGCGGCTCGGCCTTGGCACCACCGGGGCGGTCACCCGCATGGTCGACCGGCTGGAGCGCGCCAGCTACGTACGCCGCGAGGTCGACCCCCGCGATCGCCGCCGTGTGATCATCCACCCGCTGCCCGAACGGCTGGCCACCATCGCACCCCACTACCAAGGCATGGCGACCGCCTGGACCGACCTGCTCGCCGCCTACAGCGACGAGCAGCTGGCCTTGTTCGTGGACCTATTCGACCGCATGCACCAGCTGTCCCAGCAGCAGCTGGCCAGCCTGCCCCACCACACGCCCAGTGACGCATGAGGTGTCCCACGCCGTGGTCATTGCCCTGGAACTCGGTGGAGCCGTGTCCATCCTTGCCGCGTTCACCCTCGGTCAGCTGCGCCTGCTCGACCAGCACTCGCTCGTCTACCTGATCCTCAACCTGGTCGGCTCGGCCGTGCTGGCGGTGATCGCCTTCGGGGAGGAGCGTTGGGGCTTCCTGCTCCTGGAGGGCGTCTGGTCGATCGTCTCGGCGGTGAGCCTCGTCAGCGTCCTCCGCCGCGGCCAGGAGGGTGCCGGCCACAGCTGAGCGTTAGGGGCCTCGGTCACCTGCCGTCCTCCGTCCCGACGCCGCCAGGGATGCGGTCCGGCGAAGCGGTCATCGCACCCGCACCAGGGTCCCGAGCGCGTGGCGGGTCAGCGCCCACGAGGGCCGCTCCGGTGTGGACCTCCCGTCCCGACCGATCGCGGGCCCGTTCGCGTAGGTTAGCTGGCCCACACCCCGACCGGGCGGAACTGGAGCGGCACTTCGATCAGGATCAGCTCGGCGTCCTCGACCCCGGTCACCTCGAGCTCCTCGGACCCGGCCAGCTTGGCGGCATCGCCGCCACCGAGCCGCTCGTCTCCCAGCCGCAGCTCGCCGTCGAGGACGTACAGGTAGCCGCCCCGGCCTTCGTCGAGCCGGTGCCGCGCCTGCTCGCCGGCGCCAAGGCGGGCGACCAGCACCCGGGCGTCCTGGGCCAGGTCCAGCCCGTCCTCGCCGGCCGGGCCCATGATCTGCAGCAGCCGACCCATGCGGTCCTCCATGGTGTACTGGCGCTGTTGTAGCGACGACTCCAGCTCCGGGTCGCTCGGGAGGATCCAGAACTGGATGAACCGCATCGGCTCGGCCGGGGAACCGTTGCGCTCCGAATGCAGCGCCCCGCCGCTGGAGAACCGCATCACCTGGGCCGCGCCGGCCTCCAGCAACCCGTCGTTGCCCAGCGAGTCGTCGTGGGCGAAGGTCCCCTCCACCACGTAGGTGCAGCTCTCGATGTCCCGATGGGGATGCATCGGCCACACCGCCCCCGGCACCAGCCGATCGTCGTTGAACACCCGCAGCGCACCCACACCCATCTGCTGCGGGTCGTGGTACTGGTCGAACGTGAAGTGCCAGCGGGCCTGGAACCACCCACCGTCGGCGGCGTAGATCTCCTTGTCGCGTCGAACCCGGACCGTCACCTCACAACCCTCCCTTGGCTACTCTTCGCGACCACAGGATTACCCTTGGCAGCTGGTTCAACCGGCCACGAGGCGGACTGGGAAGACGGAGCTGATCACGGCCGGCTCCATTGCACGCCGAGCTCCTCGGCCGTGTACCGCAACCCTTCCGGGGAAGCTCATGCTGCGGGTGCGGTTACTCACGGTTGATGTGCCGGGCGCGGGGGATGTTGAGGCCGAGCGTGAGGCCCGCGAGCCTGATCACGAAACAGATTGTGGCGCCGATGATCGGGGCTGCAGGACCGTGGACGCCGGCGTGAGCTGCTCCGACGACGATCGCGGCGCCGATCAGTGCCGGGATCGCATAAAGCCCCTCTCGGAGCACGACGGGGGTCTGGCGGACGAGGATGTCGCGGAGGATGCCGCCGCCAATGCCCGTGATCGCGCCGAGGATGACGGCGGGTGCGGCGGCGAGGCCGTGGTCGAGTGCTGTACTCGCACCAGTGACGCAGAAGACCGCGAGTCCGGCCGCGTCCAGCACGTCGATCGGCCGTCTGATCCGGCTGAGGAACGGGTGGGCAAGGAAGGTGACGAAACCGGCGGCGCCGGCGACGGCAAGGTAACGCCAGTCGCGGAAGGTCTCGGGCGGGACGCCGATCAGCAGGTCGCGGGTGATGCCGCCGGCGAGGCCGACAACGACGGCGAGCACGGCGACGCCGAAGAGGTCGAGCCGTTCGCGCACGCCTGCCATGCCGCCGCTGAG